>NZ_JBHWIR010000151.1:17753-19112 GCF_042731835.1 Kitasatospora sp. NPDC059817
CGGCCCGCAGGGTGCGGGCCGGGCGGGGCTCCTCGCGCCGTTCGGCGGAGACGGCCGACGTCACCGTCTACTGCCCGTTCTTGACGAGGTCGGGGTGGACGGTGGCGGCGATCTGCCGGACGGCGTCGGCGTTGCGCACGCCCGCGATGGTGGTGACCTCGGAGCCGAGCCGCACGAAGTGGCCCTCCTGGACGGCCTTCAGGCCCTGGGTCGCGGGGAAGCCGCGCAGGAACGCCTCGGCGTCGTCGAAGGCCTTGCGGGTGGCCTCCTCGCTGCCCCGGTTGCGGACGGCGAGCTGGATCCAGTCCGGGTTCTTGGCGACGACGTCCTCCCAGGAGCCGGGCTTGAAGTCGGCGTCGCAGTCGGCGAACACGTTGCGGGCGCCGGCCTGGGTGATCACCGCGTTGGCGACCTGCCGGCCGCAGACCGCCACCGGCTGCTTGGTGCCGGCGTCGAAGTCGAAGACGAAGTAGCCGGGCCGCTGCGCCTCCGCGACGCCGGCGAGGGCGGTGCGCACCTCGCCGACCTGCTTCTCCATCCCGGTGACGAGTTCCTCCGCGCGGGCGGCCGTGCCGGTGACCGCGCCGAGGCGGCGGATGTCGTTCTCGACCCCGGACAGGTCGGTGCGCGGCGCCTTGGCGGCCTTGGGGGTGCCGGCGCAGGCGGTCGAGAGGAGGTAGACGTGCTGGATGCCGGCCGCCGCGAACTCCTCCTCGCTGGGCCCGGTGGCGCCGCCGCCCATCATCGGCATCGCGCCGAAGGTGTCGACGTAGAGGTCGGCGCCGGAGCCGAGCAGCTTCTCCTTGGGGATCGTCTTGTCGCCGAGCACCGGCACCTTGGCGCCCTGTTCGGCCAGGGCCGGCGGGAGGGTGCCCTTGCCGGGAGGGAAGCCGGTGCCGATCACCCGGTCGCCCGCGCCGAGTTGGAGCAGTATCTCCAGGGCGGCGGCATTGCTGGTGACGATCTTGGCGGGGGCCTTGGCGATGGTGGTCTCCCGGTCCGCGCAGTCGGCCACCTTGACGGGGTAGCCGCCGGCCGGGGCGGTCTGGGCGGCGCCGGCCGCGCCGCGCTCTCCGCCTCCCCCGCCGCCGTTTCCGGCACCGCTTCCGGCACCGCTTCCGCAGGCCGTGGCGAACAGGGCGACGGCGGCCGCGATTCCGCAGACAACGCGAGGGCGCATGACAATTCTCCTGGTGGGTGATCGTGCCAGGGCGTGTCTGACAATTCGCGGCGGATCAGCGCGCGGCGTTGGGCGCCCGGCTGGGCGCGCCGGCGAAGCGTCCTCGTACTGGGTCGTACTTGGACGTTTCGCCGGTGCGTCCAGGCGGGATGCCCGGCGTCGCGCGCCCGGCGGGAATT
>NZ_JBHWIR010000152.1:0-14937 GCF_042731835.1 Kitasatospora sp. NPDC059817
GAGCCGCGCCCCCCCCCCGCGCGAGCGCCGCGCCCCCCCCCCCCCCCCCCGGGGGGCGCCCACCCCCCCCCCCCCGCCGCCCCCCCCCGCCCCCCCCCCCCCCCCCCCCCGTCGCGCGTTTCACCCGGGCGGCGTAAGGTGGTGCCCTACTCGCCAGTAACTTGGCGTTCGGAAACCGCAGTGAAGGGCAGGCCACCCCCCATGACCACCGCGACCCGCAGCGAGTTCGACCAGGGCATCGCCCTGACCCGGCACCCTGACGAGCCCGGCCGCTACGAGGCCGAACTCGGTGCCGGCTGGCAGATCGGCGGCGGGGTCAACGGCGGGCTGCTGCTCGCCGTCGCCGGACACGCGCTGTCGCTGGAGCACGGCGACCACCCCGACCCGGTGTCGATCAGTGGTTACTACCTGTCCGCCTCCACGCCCGGCCCGGCCACCGTCCGCACCGAGGTGCTGCGCACCGGCCGCGGGCTCTCCACCGGCACCGCCTCGCTCAGCCAGGACGGCGTGGAGCGGCTGCGGGTGGTCGCCAGCCACGGCGACCTCTCCACCGCCGACGGCGAGGTACGCACCAGCGCCCTGCCGCCGCAGCTGCCGCCGCCGGACCAGTGCATCGGCGTCGAGCACGCGCCCCGGGAGCTGATCGCCCAGGCCGAACTGCTGGAGCGCTTCGACCTGCGGCTGGACCCGGCCACCATCGGCTGGGCGCTCGGGCAGCCGTCCGGCAACGGGCGGATCCAGGGCTGGTTCCGGCTCGCCGACGGCCGCGACCCCGACCCGCTGCTGCTCCTGCTGGTCGCCGACGCGCTGCCGCCGGTGACCTTCGACCTGGGCATGCCCGGCTGGGCCCCGACCGTCGAGCTGACCGTCCACCTGCGGGCCAGGCCGGTCCCGGGCTGGCTGCGGGTCACCCACGCCACCCGCAACGTGGCCGGCGGGTACTTCGAGGAGGATGCCGAGGTCTGGGACGAGTCCGGCCGCCTGGTCGCGCAGTCCCGCCAGCTGGCCCGGGTGCCGCGGAAGGCGTGAATCACATCGTCTTACCGTCGGTTACATTCCTGTGACACGCCGTACGTGTGCGGCGCGCGCGGATGGGGAGATAGACGGTCAGCGGCGAGCCGGCCGCTGACCGTCACCCGCCGACGCCAGGAGCCATCGATGAGCCACAGTGGCCGCGCCCGCCGCAACTCCGACTGCACCGCCGGCGGCCCGCGACCCACGGTGCGGGCGCCGCACCAGCGGCGGCGGGTCGAGGGGGCCGAGCAGGCGTTCGTCATCGGGATCCTGACCAGCGCGGCCGACTTCGCCCGGGCCCGCGCCTGGGGGCTGTCGAACGCCGCCGACCACGAGCACTACCTGGCCGAGACCGCCGAGCTGCTGGCCGACGCCCTGGAGCGCTTCGACACCGTGCGGGCCCGGATGTTCCACCCGCAGGACTTCGCGGAGTTCTGCGTGCTGCACGGGCTGGACCCGGCCGAACCGCTCGCCCGCGACCGCTACCTGGTCAATCCGCCGTTGCAGACCCAGCTGCTGGCCTATCAGGGCGAGGAACTGGCCGGGGACTTCGTGCCGCGCCTGGTCCGGGCCCGGGAGAGCGGGCTGACGCTCTGCCACGCCGACCTGCTGCTGGACGGCGGCCTGTCCGGGGCCGCGGGCGAGGTCGACGAGGAGCACGCCCGCTGGGTACGCGCCGCCCGTCAGCGCGGCGCCGAGGTGTTCCGCCGGATGCTGGTCGGCGCGGGCGCCGGGGTGTACGAGCTGCGGCTGCGGGTGGACGCGCCGGGCGGGCGGCTGACCGCGGCGGCCCGGGTGCTGCAGTGGGAGGACGGCGTGGTCCGGATCAACGACGAGGACCTGGAGCTGGTCTGCGCGGTGCTGTGCGCCGGATTGGCGCTGGAGCTGCCGGGGGTGGCGGTGCTGCACGGCTCGCAGGGCTCGGTGGCGGCGGGCGGCGCCCGCGGCGCAGCCGCTGACGAGCACTTCCTGCCGGCCTCCTGGGCCTGGTCGAGCGGCGGGCAGGACTGGGCGCCGGCTGCCGGGCCGGTGCGGTTGGACGGCGTGGCGGCGCAGCCCGGCTACAGCCTGGGGACGGTCTGCTGAGCCGGCCGTGGACGCGCGACGGCGCGGCCCCCGGGATGCGGGGTGCCGCGCCGTGACGTTTCTGCAAGGCCCGGGGCGTGGCCCGGACCGCGGACCGAGCCGACGGGAGCCGGTGCGGCGAGCGTCAGCTCGCCTCCTCCTCGCGCACCGCACGGCGCGCGTCGGGGTTCAGCACGCCCCAGGAGATCAGCTGCTCGGTGAGGATCGACGGCGACTGGTCGTAGATGACCGCCAGGGTGCGCAGGTCGTCCTGGCGGATCGACAGCACCTTGCCGTTGTAGTCGCCGCGCTGGCTCTGGATCGTCGCCGCGTAGCGCTGCAGCGGGCCGGCCTTCTCGGACGGGACCTGGGTCAGTCTCTCCAGGTCGAGCACCAGGCGCGGCGGCGGCTCGGCCGCGCCGCCGGGGGTGCCGCCGGGCAGCAGCTCCTGCACCGGGACGCCGTAGAACTCCGCCAGCTCGGCCAGCCGCTGCACGGTGACCGCACGGTCGCCGCGCTCGTACGAGCCGACGACGACTGCCTTCCAGCGCCCCTGGGACTTCTCCTCGACACCGTGCAGGGAGAGACCCTGCTGAGTGCGGATCGCTCGGAGCTTGCCCCCGAGTTGCTTCGCGTAGTCGCTGGACATTGATCTCCCCGGACGAGATTGCTTCGCGTTCAGTGGTGGGTCACGGACGATGGTCGACGCCGTTACCGGTGGGTTCGACGTCCGTCTCGTAACTCACTGTGAGGTTACGTAGAGTAAGGTAGCTGCGTCAAGCCGAATGGGGCAGTCGTGCGAATGGCCCGCATCCGCGGCGCGTCCGGGGCGTGAACCGGGCGAAGCGGAATGGTGCGTGTCCGGTTGCCTCCCGGCCCGCTGCTAGGATGGCTCGAAGCCCGCGCCAGGTCGGCGGGGGCAGTCCCAGACATCCTTTAAGGCCCGTCCAGTGAGGCGGGGAAGGAGGTCCGCTTCGGCATGACCACACACCAAGATTCGACGCCGCGACCGCCGCACCAGGTGCTGGACGGCACGGACATCGCCCGGGTCGTCACCCGGATAGCGCACGAGATCGTCGAGCGCGCCAAGGGCGCCGAGGACGTCGTGCTGCTCGGCATCCACACCAGGGGCGTCCACCTCGCCCGCCGCCTGCACGGCCGGCTGGCCCAGATCACCGGGCGCGAGATCCCGCTGGGTGCCCTGGACATCACCATGTACCGGGACGACCTGCGGCTCAAGCCCGCCCGCGCCCTGGAGCACACCGAGATCCCGTCCGGCGGCATCGACGGCAAGCTCGTCATCCTCGTCGACGACGTGCTCTTCTCCGGCCGCACCATCCGGGCCGCGCTCGACGCGCTGAACGACATCGGCCGCCCGCGCGCCGTCCAGCTCGCCGTCCTGGTCGACCGCGGCCACCGCGAGCTGCCGATCCGGGCCGACTACGTGGGCAAGAACCTCCCCACCTCGCTGCGCGAGGCCGTGCAGGTGCGCCTGTCCGACAGCGACGGCGTGGACGCCGTGCTGGTCGGCGACCGCGCCTACACCGATGCGTCGCGCTCCGCGCGCGATGAACAGGGTTCGCAGGCCCTGGCCTCCCAGCCGTCCGAACCGCACCTCCCGGAGTAGCCCGCGTGAAGCGCCACCTCGTCTCCGCCGCCGACCTCACCCGCGACGACGCGCTGCTGATCCTGGACACCGCCGAGGAGCTGGCCCAGCTCTCCGGACGGGCCGTCAAGAAGCTGCCCACGCTGCGCGGCCGGACCGTCGTCAACCTCTTCTTCGAGGACTCGACCCGCACCAAGACCTCCTTCGAGGTCGCCGAGAAGCGGCTCTCCGCCGACGTCATCAACTTCTCCGCCAAGGGCTCCTCGGTCTCCAAGGGCGAGAGCCTCAAGGACACCGCGCTCACCCTCCAGGCGATGGGCGCCGACGCGGTCGTCGTCCGGCACCACGCCTCGGGCGCGCCGGCCCGCCTCGCCCAGTCCGACTGGCTGCACGGCAGCGTGATCAACGCCGGTGACGGCACCCACGAGCACCCCACCCAGGCGCTGCTCGACGCCTTCACCATGCGCCGCCACCTCAACGCCGGGCTGGGCAACGACCTCGCCGGGCGCCGGGTGACCATCGTCGGCGACATCCTGCACAGCCGGGTCGCCCGTTCCAACGTGCACCTGCTGACCACCCTCGGTGCCCAGGTCACCTTCGTCGCCCCGCCGACGCTGCTGCCGATCGGCATTCAGAACTGGCCCTGCGAGGTCAGCTACGACCTGGACCGCGTGCTCCCCAAGACGGACGCGGTGATGATGCTGCGGGTGCAGCGCGAGCGGATGAACGCCGCGTTCTTCCCGACCGAGCGCGAGTACAGCCGCCGCTACGGCCTGAACGGCACCCGGATGTCCCAGCTGCCCGAGCACGCCATCGTGATGCACCCCGGCCCGATGGTGCGCGGCATGGAGATCACCGCCGAGGTCGCCGACTCGCCGCGCTGCACCGTGGTCGAGCAGGTCGCCAACGGCGTGTCGGTCCGGATGGCCGTCCTGTACCTGCTGCTCGGGGGAGCCACCCTCAACGACGCCCGCACCGACTCCGTGGAGACCGCTCAGTGACCACCTACCTGATCCGCAACGCCCAGATCCTCGGCGGTGCCCCGCAGGACCTCCACCTCGCCGACGGTGTGATCAAGGCGATCGGCACCGACCTGGCGGTCGAGGCGGACATCGAGATCGACGCCGGCGGCCTGATCGTGCTGCCCGGCCTCGTCGACCTGCACACCCACCTGCGCGAGCCCGGCCGCGAGGACGCCGAGACCGTGCTCACCGGCACCCGGGCCGCCGCGATGGGCGGCTTCACCGCCGTGCACGCGATGGCCAACACCACCCCGGTGGCCGACACCGCCGGCGTGGTCGAGCAGGTCTGGCGACTCGGCCAGGAGGCCGGCTACTGCGACGTGCAGCCGGTCGGCGCCGTCACCGTCGGCCTGGAGGGCAACAAGCTCGCCGAGCTGGGCGCGATGCACGAGTCCGCCGCGAACGTGCGGGTCTTCTCCGACGACGGCAAGTGCGTGGACGACGCGGTGCTGATGCGCCGCGCCCTGGAGTACGTCAAGGCCTTCGACGGCGTCGTCGCCCAGCACGCCCAGGAGCCGCGGCTCACCGAGGGCGCCCAGATGAACGAGGGCCAGGTCTCCGGCGAGCTCGGGCTCGGCGGCTGGCCGGCCGTCGCCGAGGAGTCGATCATCGCGCGGGACGTGCTGCTCGCCGCGCACGTCGGCTCCCGGCTGCACGTCTGCCACGTCTCCACCGCCGGCTCGGTCGAGATCATCCGCTGGGCCAAGGCCAAGGGCTGGGACGTCACCGCCGAGGTCACCCCGCACCACCTGCTGCTCACCGACGAGCTGGTCCGCTCCTACGACCCGGTCTACAAGGTCAACCCGCCGCTGCGCACCGCCGAGGACGTCCAGGCGCTGCGCAAGGCGCTCGCGGACGGCACCATCGACGCCGTCGCCACCGACCACGCGCCGCACCCGGACGAGGACAAGGACTGCGAGTGGGCCGTCGCCGCGATGGGCATGGTCGGCCTGGAGACCGCGCTGTCGGTCGTGCAGCAGACCATGGTGGACACCGGCCTGCTGAACTGGGAGGGCGTCGCCGACCGCATGTCGCACCGCCCGGCCCGGATCGGCCGTCTCGCCGGACAGGGCCGTCCCGTCTCGGTCGGTGAGCCGGCCAACCTGGTGCTGTTCGATCCCGCGTACCGTGGTGCCGTGAACCCGGACAGCTTCGCCACCCGCAGCCGCAACACCCCCTACAAGGGCCTTGACCTGCCCGGACGGGTGCACGCCACCTTCCTGCGCGGGCGCGCCACCGTGCTGGCCGGCGAGCTGGCCGAGCAGGGCGGGGCGGCGTGACCGGCCCGGCCGCGCTCGCCCAGGAGCAGGCCAAGGTCACCAACTGGCCCGGGTACATCGGCTGGGCCGTCGGCCTGCTGATCGTCATCGGGCTCGTCTACTGGCTGATGCGGCAGGGCTGGAACTGGCGGCGCACCCTCCAGTCCGGCATCCCGCCGCTGCCCGCCGTGCCGGCCGGCGCCGGGCGGACCATCCTGGAGACCAGCGGGCGGTACCACGGCTCCACCACCGCCGGGAACTGGCTCGACCGGGTCGTCGCGCACGGCCTGGGCACCCGCAGCCGCGCCGACCTCACCCTCGGCGAGGACGGCCTGCTGGTGCGGCGCCCCGGTGACGTCGACCTCTGGATCCCGGCCGGGCACCTGACCGGTGCCCGCACGGACTCCGGGATCGCCGGCAAGGTCGTCCCGGCCGGGCTGCTCGTCGTCAGCTGGACGCACGAGGGCACCGAGCTGGACTCGGGCTTCCGGGCCGACCACCCCGACGAGCACGCCGCCTGGGTCGAGGCGATCGCCCAACTCGCAACACGTACGAAGACGAAGACGGAAGAGGCCGCTCAATGACCGCACCTGCCCCCACCACGCAGCGCCGACGGCGGGAGCGCACCCCCGCCGTGCTCGTCCTGGAGGACGGCCGGACCTTCCGCGGCGAGGCCTACGGCGCGACCGGCGAGACCTTCGGCGAGGCCGTCTTCAACACCGGCATGTCCGGCTACCAGGAGACCCTCACCGACCCGTCGTACCACCGCCAGGTGGTCGTGATGACCGCCCCGCAGATCGGCAACACCGGCTGGAACGACGAGGACGACGAGTCCAAGCGGATCTGGGTCGCCGGGTACGTCGTGCGCGACCCCGCCCGGGTGGCGTCCAACTGGCGCTCCACCCGCTCGCTGGACGAGGAGCTCGTCCGCCAGGGCGTCGTCGGCATCAGCGGCATCGACACCCGGGCGCTCACCCGCCACCTGCGCGAGCGCGGCGCGATGCGCTGCGGCATCTTCTCCGGCGAGGCGCTGACCGACCAGGCCGAACTGCTCGCCCGGGTGCAGCAGTCGCCCGAGATGAAGGGCGCCGACCTGTGCGCCGAGGTGGCGACCACCGAGGCGTACGTCGTGCCCGCGATCGGTGAGAAGAAGTTCACCGTCGCCGCGCTGGACCTCGGCATCAAGGGGATGACCCCGCAGCGGATGGCCGAGCGCGGCATCGAGGTGCACGTGCTGCCGGCCAACTCCACCCTGGAGGACCTCTACGCGGTCCAGCCGGACGGCGTGTTCTTCTCCAACGGCCCGGGCGACCCGGCCACCGCCGACCACCAGGTCGCCGTCGCGCAGGGCGTGCTGGAGCGCGGGACCCCGTTCTTCGGGATCTGCTTCGGCAACCAGATCCTCGGCCGCGCACTGGGCTTCGGCACCTACAAGCTCAAGTACGGCCACCGCGGCATCAACCAGCCGGTGCAGGACCGCACCACCGGCAAGGTCGAGGTGACCGCGCACAACCACGGCTTCGCCGTGAACGCACCGCTGGACCGGGTGAGCGACACCCCCTTCGGGCGGGTCGAGGTCTCCCACGTCTGCCTCAACGACGACGTGGTCGAGGGCCTCCAGGCGCTCGACGTCCCCGCCTTCAGCGTGCAGTACCACCCCGAAGCGGCGGCCGGCCCGCACGACGCGGCCTACCTCTTCGACCGGTTCGTCGAGCTCATGCGCGGCGACGACAAGCACAGCGCGAAGCTCATGGAGGGCCAGCGTGCCTAAGCGCACTGACATCAAGTCCGTCCTGGTGATCGGGTCCGGCCCGATCGTGATCGGCCAGGCCGCCGAGTTCGACTACTCGGGCACGCAGGCCTGCCGCGTCCTCAAGGCCGAGGGCCTGCGGGTCGTGCTGGTCAACTCCAACCCGGCCACGATCATGACCGACCCGGAGATCGCCGACGCCACCTACGTCGAGCCGATCACCCCGGAGTTCGTCGAGCGGATCATCGCCAAGGAGCGCCCCGACGCGCTGCTGCCGACCCTCGGCGGGCAGACCGCGCTCAACACCGCGATCTCGCTGCACTCGGCCGGCACGCTGGAGAAGTACGGCGTCGAGCTGATCGGCGCCGACGTGGTGGCGATCAACAAGGGCGAGGACCGCCAGCTGTTCAAGGGCGTCGTCGAGGCGGTCAACGCCAAGATCGGCCACGGCGAGTCGGCCCGCTCGGTCATCTGCCACTCGATGGACGACGTGCTGGCCGGCGTCGACACGCTCGGCGGCTACCCCGTCGTCGTGCGCCCCTCCTTCACCATGGGCGGCGCCGGCTCCGGCTTCGCCCACGACGAGGAGGACCTGCGCCGCATCGCCGGCCAGGGCCTGGCCCTCTCGCCGACCACCGAGGTGCTCCTGGAGGAGTCCATCCTCGGCTGGAAGGAGTACGAGCTGGAGCTGATGCGCGACAAGAACGACAACGTCGTGGTCGTCTGCTCCATCGAGAACTTCGACCCGATGGGCGTGCACACCGGTGACTCGATCACCGTCGCCCCGGCGATGACCCTCACCGACCGTGAGTACCAGATCCTGCGCGACATCGGCATCGCCGTGATCCGCGAGGTCGGCGTCGACACCGGCGGCTGCAACATCCAGTTCGCCGTCAACCCCGACGACGGCCGGGTCATCGTCATCGAGATGAACCCGCGGGTGTCGCGCTCCTCCGCGCTGGCCTCGAAGGCGACCGGCTTCCCGATCGCCAAGATCGCCGCCAAGCTGGCCGTCGGCTACACGCTCGACGAGATCCCCAACGACATCACCGAGCAGACCCCGGCCTCCTTCGAGCCGGCCCTCGACTACGTCGTGGTGAAGGTCCCCCGGTTCGCGTTCGAGAAGTTCCCGAGCGCCGACGCCACGCTGACCACCACCATGAAGTCGGTCGGCGAGGCCATGGCCATGGGCCGCAACTTCCCCGAGGCGCTGCAGAAGGCGCTGCGCTCGCTGGAGAAGAAGGGCTCCCAGTTCTCCTGGACCGGCCCGGTCGGCGACAAGGCCGAGCTGCTGGTCAAGGCGGTCGTGCCGACCGACGGCCGGATCAACACCGTGATGCAGGCCATCCGGGCCGGCGCCACCCCGGAGGAGGTGTTCGAGGCCACCAAGATCGACCCGTGGTTCGTCGACCAGCTCTTCCTGCTCGACGAGATCGCCGCCGAGCTGACCGAGGCCGCGAAGCTCACCCCCGAACTGCTGCGCCACGCCAAGCGGCACGGCTTCTCCGACCAGCAGATCGGCGAGATCCGCGGCCTGAAGCCGGACGTCGTCCGCGAGGTCCGGCACGCGCTCGGCATCCGCCCGGTGTTCAAGACCGTCGACACCTGCGCCGCCGAGTTCGCCGCCAAGACCCCGTACTTCTACTCGTCCTACGACGAGGAGAACGAGGTCGCCCCGCGCACCAAGCCGGCCGTGATCATCCTCGGCTCCGGCCCGAACCGCATCGGCCAGGGCATCGAGTTCGACTACTCCTGCGTGCACGCCTCCTTCGCGCTGGCCGACGCCGGGTACGAGACCGTGATGGTCAACTGCAACCCGGAGACCGTCTCCACCGACTACGACACCTCCGACCGGCTCTACTTCGAGCCGCTCACCCTGGAGGACGTGCTGGAGATCGTCCACGCCGAGCAGCAGGCCGGCCCGCTGGCCGGCGTGATCGTCCAGCTCGGCGGCCAGACCCCGCTCGGCCTGGCCCAGGCGCTCAAGGACAACGGCGTGCCGATCGTCGGCACCCAGCCCGAGGCGATCGACCTCGCCGAGGAGCGCGGCGCCTTCGGCCGCGTGCTGCGCGACGCCGGCCTGCCCGCCCCCAAGCACGGCACCGCCTTCTCCTTCGCCGAGGCCAAGGCCATCGCCGACGAGATCGGCTACCCGGTGCTCGCCCGCCCGTCGTACGTGCTCGGCGGCCGCGGCATGGAGATCGTCTACGACGAGGCCTCGCTCGCCTCCTACCTGGAGCGCCACGCCGGCCTGATCTCCGAGCACCCGGTGCTCATCGACCGCTTCCTCGACGACGCGGTGGAGATCGACGTCGACGCGCTGTACGACGGCACCGAGCTCTACCTCGGCGGCGTCATGGAGCACATCGAGGAGGCCGGCATCCACTCCGGCGACTCCGCCTGCGCGCTGCCCCCGATCACCCTCGGCGGCTACGACATCAAGCGCCTGCGCACCTCCACCGAGGCCATCGCGCGCGGCGTCGGCGTCCGCGGCCTGATCAACATCCAGTTCGCGCTGGCCGGGGACATCCTGTACGTGCTGGAGGCCAACCCGCGCGCCTCCCGCACCGTGCCGTTCACCTCCAAGGCGACCGCCGTGCCGCTGGCCAAGGCCGCCGCCCGGATCTCGCTCGGCGCCACCATCGCCGAACTGCGCGCCGAGGGCCTGCTCCCGGCCGAGGGCGACGGCGGCACGCTGCCGGCCGACGCGCCGATCGCGGTCAAGGAGGCCGTGATGCCGTGGAGCCGCTTCCGCGACATCCACGGCCGCGGCGTGGACACCGTGCTCGGCCCGGAGATGCGCTCGACCGGCGAGGTCATGGGCATCGACAAGGTCTTCGGCACGGCCTACGCCAAGGCCCAGGCCGGCGCCTACGGCGCGCTGCCGACCAAGGGCAAGGTCTTCGTCTCGGTCGCCAACCGCGACAAGCGCAACCTGGTCTTCCCGGCCCGCGCGCTGGTCGGCCTCGGCTTCGAGGTGCTCGCCACCGCCGGCACCGCCGAGGTGCTGCACCGCGGCGGCATCCCGTCCACGCTGGTGCGCAAGCACAGCGAGGGCGAGGGCCCCAACGGCGAGCGGACCATCGTCCAGCTGATCCACGACGGTGAGGTCGACCTCATCATCAACACGCCGTACGGCACCGGCGGGCGCCTCGACGGCTACGAGATCCGCACCGCCGCCGTGTCCCGCGGCGTGCCCTGCCTGACCACGGTCCAGGCGATGGGCGCGGCCGTCCAGGGCATGGACGCGCTGCTGCGCGACGAGGTCGGGGTGATGTCGCTCCAGGAGCACGCCGCGCTGATCAACGCCGGCCGCAAGTAGCACCACAGCAGTGGGGGGCACCGAGGCCAGCCGGGTGCCCCCCACTTCCATGCCCTGATCCGGGTGCTCACGCTCAGATCCGGGCCCTGATCCGGGAGTTGGGTTTTTGTACAAGCTGCTGTTCGACCTCGTCTTCAAGAAGATGGACCCCGAGAAGGCCCACCACCTCGCCTTCTTCTGGATCCGGCTCGCCTCCTCGGTGCCCGGCCTGCGCACGCTGGCGCGGCTGGTGCTCGCCCCGCGCGACCGGGCGCTGCACACCACCGCCCTCGGCCTCGACCTGCCGGGCCCGTTCGGCCTGGCGGCCGGCTTCGACAAGAACGGCGTCGGCATCGACGGCCTGGCGATGCTCGGCTTCGACTACGTCGAGATCGGCACCATCACCGGCGAGCCCCAGCCGGGCAACCCGACGCCCCGGCTGTTCCGCCTGGTCGAGGACCGCGCGCTGATCAACCGGATGGGCTTCAACAACCAGGGCTCGGCCCGGGTCGCCGCGCGCCTCGCCGCCCGCCCGCACACCAGCTCCACCCCGGTGATCGGCGTCAACATCGGCAAGACCAAGGTGGTCGAGGAGGCCGACGCCGTCGCCGACTACGTCAAGTCCACCGAGCGGCTGGCCAAGTACGCCGACTACCTGGTCGTCAACGTCAGTTCGCCGAACACCCCCGGGCTGCGCAACCTCCAGGCCGTGGACCACCTGCGCCCGCTGCTCGCCGCCGTCCGCGAGGCCGCCGACCGCACCACCGCGCACCACGTCCCGCTGCTGGTCAAGATCGCCCCCGACCTGGCCGACGAGGACGTCGACGCGGTCGCCGACCTCGCCCTGGAACTGGGCCTGGACGGCATCATCGCCACCAACACCACGATCGGCCGCGAAGGCCTGCGCGCCGACGCCGCCCGGGTCGAGGAGATCGGCATGGGCGGCCTGTCCGGCGCCCCGCTCAAGGCCCGCGCCCTGGAGGTGCTCCAGCGCCTGCGCGCCCGGACCGGGGGCCGGCTGACGCTGGTCTCGGTCGGCGGCGTCGAGACCGCCGAGGACGTCTGGCAGCGGATCGTCCACGGCGCGGACCTCGTCCAGGGCTACAGCGCCTTCATCTACGAGGGCCCGTTCTGGTGCCGCCGGATCCACCGGGGCCTCTCCGCCCGGATCCGGGCCGCGGGCTTCCGCGACCTGGCCGCCGCCGTCGGCAGTGCCGTCGACGGCGCCAAGGCCGCCTCCTGAACCTCCGTACGCCACGGCTCCGTACGACGCCCCGTGCGAGCCGTGTAGGACCCGCGCACGGCCTCCGTGCGGCCTCCCCACGACCTTCCGGAAGGACGACATGACCCTCGCCCCGTTCGGCGCCCGGCTGCGCCAGGCCCTCGACACCCGTGGCCAGCTCTGCGTCGGCATCGACCCGCACGCCTCCCTGCTCGCCGCCTGGGGGCTCGGCGACGACCTCGCCGGCCTGGAGACCTTCAGCCGCACCGTCGTCGAGGCGCTGGCCGACCGGGTGGCCGTGCTCAAGCCGCAGGCCGCCTTCTTCGAGCGCTTCGGCAGCAAGGGCGTCGCGGTGCTGGAGAAGTCCGTCGAGGAGGCCAGGGCGGCCGGCGCGCTGGTCCTGATGGACGCCAAGCGCGGCGACATCGGCTCCACCATGGCCGCCTACGCGGAGGCCTTCCTGTCGCCCGGCAGCCCGCTGTTCTCGGACGCCGTCACGGTCAGCCCGTACCTGGGCTTCGGCTCGCTGCGCCCGGCCCTCGACCTGGCCCGCGCGCAGGGCTGCGGCGTGTTCGCGCTGGCGCTCACCTCCAACCCGGAGGGCCACGAGGTGCAGCGGGCGGTCGGCGCGGACGGCGAGTCGGTCGCGGCCTCGGTGCTGCGGCAACTGGCGGCGGAGAACGGCGACGCCGCCCCGCTGGGCTCCTTCGGCGCGGTCGTCGGCGCGACGCTCGCCGACGCGGGCGTGGAACTGGCCATCAACGGCCCGCTGCTGGCGCCCGGGATCGGCGCCCAGGGCGCGACGATGGCCGACCTGCCGCGGGTGTTCGGCGCCGCGGTGATCAACGTGGTGCCGAGCGTCAGCCGGGACGTGCTCAAGCACGGTCCGTCGGTGGCGGCCCTGCGCTCGGCGGCCGAGCGGTTCGTCGGCGAGTACGCGGACGCGGTGAAGTAGCGGACGCGGTGAAGTAGCGGCGATCGCGGGCGCGAGCGCGTAGCGGGGCGATGACCCTGCGCAGTGTGCGCAGCCCGGCGAGGGTCCCCGGACCCCACCGAAGTTGACGTGAGCGCCGTCACATTGGCGGTGTCAAAGTTTCGCAATCGCGGTCATTTTGCCCTGGAAAGTCCTGGTCGGCCTTGGCTGACCAGGACTTTTCGTGTTCTTTTCCTGACGTGGCGCCGCAATCCGGGTAGTGTCCGGCGATAGGTCATCGGCGAGCCGCGAAACCCGTAGCTCCCGCAGGTCAAGGGCCCTGTGGTTCCCCTTGCGGACGGTGTCCTGGGATCCAAACCAGTCATAGCTCAATCCCTTCCTTCCACACCCTGAGGTGAACGGCGTGGCTCTTCCGCCCCTTACCCCTGAACAGCGCACCGCCGCGCTCGCCAAGGCCGCCGAGGCTCGCCGGGAGCGCGCCGAGGTCAAGAACCGGCTCAAGCACTCCGGCGCCTCCCTGCACGAGGTGATCAAGGCCGGAAAGGCCGAGAACGACGTCATCGGCAAGATGAAGGTCTCCGCACTGCTGGAGTCCCTTCCCGGCGTCGGCAAGGTCCGTGCCAAGCAGATCATGGAACGCCTCGGCATCAGCGAGAGCCGGCGCGTCCGCGGCCTCGGTACGAACCAGATCGCCTCCCTGGAGCGGGAGTTCGGCGGCGGTGCCGCCTGACCGTGCCCCGTGGTCCCGGGACCGTCCGCGATCCGGGATAATCGGTGCATGAGTGAGCGTCCGCGGCTGACCGTGCTCTCCGGCCCTTCGGGGGTCGGCAAGAGCACGGTCGTCGCTCATATGAGGAAGCAGCACCCCGAGGTCTGGCTCTCGGTGTCGGCGACGACCCGGCACCCGAGGCCGGGCGAGCAGAACGGGGTCCAGTACCACTTCGTCGACAACGACGAGTTCGACAAGCTGATCGCCAACGGCGAGCTGCTGGAGTGGGCCGTCTTCGCCGGCAACCGCTACGGCACCCCGCGCTCGGCGGTGCTGGAGAAGCTGGAGCGCGGCGAGCCCGTCCTGCTGGAGATCGACCTCCAGGGCGCCCGCCAGGTGCGCGAGTCGATGCCCGAGGCGCAGCTGGTCTTCCTGGCCCCGCCGAGCTGGGACGAGCTGGTCCGACGGCTGACCGGTCGGGGCACGGAGTCGCAGGACGTGATCGCGAAGCGGCTGGAGGCGGCCAAGGTCGAGCTCGCGGCCGAGACCGAGTTCGACACGACCCTTGTCAACACCTCCGTCGAGCAGGTAGCGGCCGAACTGCTAGCCTTGCTCGGTGTAGCCTGACCTGTCTGTCTTTTCCACCCTTTCGGAAGGTTTTCGCGTGTCCTCTTCCATGACCGCGCCCGAGGGCATCATCAACCCGCCGATCGACGAGCTGCTTGAGGCCACCGACTCCAAGTACAGCCTCGTGATCTACGCCGCCAAGCGCGCGCGTCAGATCAACGCGTACTACTCCCAGCTCGGTGAGGGCCTGCTCGAGTACGTCGGCCCGCTGGTCGACACCCACGTGCACGAGAAGCCGCTGTCGATCGCGCTGCGCGAGATCAACGCGGGCATGCTGACCGCCGAGGCGATCGAAGCCGCCTGAGGCGGTGCTCCGAAGTTTCTTGTGGAAGGGCCCCCCGCCGAAGGTTTCACCCGGGCCCGCGGGCATAACCCGGGGGGTGTGGGGGACACCACGGCGCGCGCGGGCGCGGGGGGGGGGGGGTGTG
>NZ_JBHWIR010000152.1:14947-17871 GCF_042731835.1 Kitasatospora sp. NPDC059817
CCGCGGCAGCGCCCCCCCCCGCCGCGACCCCCCCCCCGGGGGGGGGGCGCGACATGTTTTTGTGGGCGCGCCCGGGGGGCACTGGCCCCCCGCCCCCCCCTTCGGCATTCCCGGGGGCTGTGGGATCGACCACGGTGCGCGCGGCGGCTGAGGGGCCGTAGGGTGTGCACGTCCCAGGAGTGGAGGAGAGCGGGAGTATGAGCGCGACTTCGGACCGGAGCGGGTCGGCGGACGCGCCGCGCGTCGCCCTCGGCGTCAGCGGCGGCATCGCCGCCTACAAGGCGTGCGAGCTGCTCCGCCGGTTCACCGAGTCCGGCCACCAGGTCACCGTGGTGCCCACCGAGGCCGCGCTGCACTTCGTCGGCGAGGCCACCTGGGCCGCGCTCTCCGGCCGCCCGGCCGCCACCGAGACCTGGGAGCGCGTGCACGAGGTGCCGCACGTGCGGATCGGCCAGCAGGCCGACCTGGTCGTGGTCGCCCCCGCCACCGCCGACCTGATCGCCAAGGCCGCCCACGGCCTCGCCGACGACCTGCTCACCAACACCCTGCTCACCGCCCGCTGTCCGGTCGTCCTGGCGCCCGCCATGCACACCGAGATGTGGGAGCACCCCGCCACCCGGGACAACGTCGCCACGCTGCGCCGCCGCGGCGTGATCGTGCTGGAGCCGGCCGTCGGGCGGCTCACCGGCAAGGACACCGGCAAGGGGCGGCTGCCCGAGCCGTCCGCGATCTTCGACGCCTGCCGGGCCGTGCTGCGCCGGGGCGGGGCCGCCCCGACCGACCTGGCGGGCCGGCACGTGGTGGTCTCGGCCGGCGGCACCCGCGAGCCGCTGGACCCGGTGCGGTTCCTGGGCAACCGCTCCTCCGGCAAGCAGGGCTACGCGCTGGCCGTGACGGCCGCGGCCCGTGGGGCGCGCGTGACGTTGGTCTCGGCCAACGCGGAGCTCGCCGACCCGGCCGGCGTCGACGTGGTGCACGTCTCGACCGCGCTGGAGCTGCGCGAGGCGGCGCTGGAGGCGGCGGCGTCGGCCGACGCCGTGGTCATGGCCGCGGCCGTGGCGGACTTCCGGCCCGCCGAGTACGCCAGCGGCAAGATCAAGAAGGTCGAGGGCGTCGAGCCGGCGCCGGTCGCCCTCGTCCGCAACCCCGACGTCCTGGCCGAGCTGGCGGCGCACCGCGCCCGTTCGGGCCAACTCGTGGTGGGTTTCGCGGCGGAGACCGACGACGTGCTCGCCAACGGCCGCGCCAAGCTCGCCCGCAAGGGCTGCGACCTGCTGGTCGTCAACGAGGTGGGCAACGGCAAGGCCTTCGGGACGGACGTCAACGAGGCCGTGGTGCTGGGCTCGGACGGCAGCGAGACGGCCGTTCCGGTGGGCCCGAAGGAGGCGTTGGCGGACGTGGTATGGGACCTGGTCGTCAAGCGGCTGGAAACGGTCGGCGACTGATCGAGCCCTGCTGGAGATCGGTCGAGATTTCCGGAAGCGGGTGACGTTCGGCGGAGGCATCCCGTTAGACTCCAGGAATCAAGTCTTTCCGGATGTCCTCGGTTCGCCGGGGGCCTTCAGTCAGCAGCCGCTGCAACCCCAGGGAGCGCTGTGTCTCGCCGCCTGTTCACCTCGGAGTCCGTCACCGAGGGACACCCCGACAAGATCGCTGACCAGATCAGCGACACCATCCTTGACGCGCTCCTGCGAGAGGACCCGACCTCCCGGGTCGCCGTGGAGACGCTCATCACCACCGGCCAGGTGCACGTGGCCGGCGAGGTGACCACCAAGGCGTACGCGCCGATCGCCCAGCTCGTCCGGGACAAGATCCTGGAGATCGGCTACGACAGCTCCAAGAAGGGCTTCGACGGCGCCTCCTGCGGCGTGTCGGTGTCCATCGGCGCGCAGTCGCCCGACATCGCCCAGGGCGTCGACACCGCGTACGAGGCTCGGGTCGAAGGCGACGAGGACGACCTGGACAAGCAGGGCGCCGGCGACCAGGGCCTGATGTTCGGCTACGCGTCCGACGAGACGCCCGAGCTGATGCCGCTGCCGATCACCATCGCGCACCGCCTCTCGCGCCGCCTGACCGAGGTCCGCAAGAACGGGACCATCCCGTACCTGCGCCCCGACGGCAAGACCCAGGTCACCATCGAGTACGACGGCGACAAGGCCGTCCGCCTCGACACCGTGGTGGTCTCCACCCAGCACGCCAGTGACATCGACCTGGAGTCGCTGCTCACCCCCGACATCCGCGAGTTCGTGGTCGAGCCCGAGCTGAAGGCGCTCGCCGACCAGGGCATCAAGCTGGTCACCGAGGGCTACCGCCTGCTGGTGAACCCGACCGGCCGCTTCGAGATCGGCGGCCCGATGGGCGACGCCGGCCTCACCGGCCGCAAGATCATCATCGACACCTACGGCGGCATGGCCCGCCACGGTGGCGGCGCCTTCTCCGGCAAGGACCCGTCCAAGGTCGACCGCTCGGCCGCGTACGCGATGCGCTGGGTGGCGAAGAACATCGTCGCCGCCGGCCTCGCCCGCCGCGCCGAGGTGCAGGTCGCGTACGCGATCGGCAAGGCCGAGCCCGTGGGCCTGTTCGTCGAGACCTTCGGCACCGAGACCGTGCCGGTGCTGTCCATCCAGAAGGCCGTCACCGACGTCTTCGACCTGCGCCCGGCCGCGATCATCCGCGACCTGGACCTGCTGCGCCCGATCTACTCCCAGACCGCGGCGTACGGCCACTTCGGCCGTGAGCTGCCCGACTTCACCTGGGAGCGCACCGACCGCGTGGAGCAGCTGAAGGCGGCCGTGAAGGACTGAACGGCCTGATCGTCCGGAAGCGGGGGCGCCCCCCCCCCCGGGGGGGGGGAGGCGGGGGTGGGGGAGGCGGGGTGGACCGGGGGTGAGTGGGGGCCGGCGCACCCCCGCGGTGAGGGGGAT
>NZ_JBHWIR010000152.1:17881-18804 GCF_042731835.1 Kitasatospora sp. NPDC059817
GCGCGCCCCCCCCGCCCGGGGGCCCCCCCCCCCCGCGCCCTCCAGCCACCCCCCCCCCTGACCGCGCGCCCGCGGCCCCCCCCCGGGGGGGGGGGGGCCCCCGCTTCTGTGCGTTCTGTCGGTGTGACCTGGTAGTACTGGGAGCGATGAGCAGCACAGGGGAGACGGAGAACACGGAGAACGGGGCCGAGCCGGAGCAGCTGGCGTTCATCCGGGAGACGGTCAAGCGGGCCAAGCCCCGGACGTGGCGCGGCGCCAAGCGGGCCGAGCACCTGCCGGTGGCCCGGGTCGTGGTGGACAAGGGCGTGCTCACCATCGACAAGTTCTTCGACTACGAGGTGCCGGCCGCGATGGCCGAGGAGGCCCGCCCGGGCGCCCGGGTGCGGGTGCGCTTCGGCGCGCGCGTGGTGAAGGGCCAGCGCGAGGGCGGGGAACTGCACGACGGGTTCATCGTCGCCAGGCTGGAGAAGAGCGACTTCCCCGGCCCGCTCGCCCCGCTCGCCCAGGTGCTCTCACCCGAGCCCGTGCTCACCCCCCAACTGCTCCGGCTCTGCCGGACCGTCGCCGACCGCTACGCCGGCACCCTCGCCGACGTCCTCCAACTGGCCGTCCCGCCCCGGCACGCCAAGGCCGAGGCCGAGCCCTCGCCGCCGGCGCTCCCGCGCCCCCCGGCCCCCGCCCCCGGGGGCTGGCAGCGCTACCCGGCCGGGCCCGACTTCCTCGCCGCGCTGGCCGACGGCGGCGCGCCGCGCGCCGTCTGGGCGGCGCTGCCCGGCCCCGGCTGGCCGTACGAGATCGCGCGCGCCCGCGACACCACACGGGAGGGCGGTCGCGGCGCGCGCGGCGGGGGGACCGGGGGGCGGTCGGTGTGCCCGGTCGGCCACGCGCGCACCGAACAGCGCCGCGCGGGCCGGCCCCAGGGT
>NZ_JBHWIR010000153.1:0-2709 GCF_042731835.1 Kitasatospora sp. NPDC059817
GTCACCGCGCCGCGGGGGCGGCCACCCCCTCGGGCACCCCGTCGGTCGGCACGCCGAGCGCCACCAGAAAGCTGCTGAGCACCGCCTCCGGGTCGGCCGGGGTGGTGTCGGCGCCCCGCAGGTCGACGTAGAGCTGCCCGTCGGGGTAGGAGTCCCGGGCCCGGTGGGCGACGTGCAGGGCCAGCGCGGTCTTGCCGACCCCGCCCATGCCGACCACGGTCGCGATCACCAGCGCCTGCTGGCCCGGGGCGCCGAGGGCCTCGCCCAGCCGCTCGACCTGGACGGTGCGGCCGGTGAAGTCCGCCGCGTCGGGCGGCAGCTGGGCCGGTCTGGGCGCCGTCGTGCTGGTGCCGGCGGGCGCGGCGGGCGCACCCGCCGCCGTGGGGCCGTCCGGCGGATCCTGCGCCTCGGGCCCGGGCCCGGCCGGCTTCACCGGGCCGGGGAGCAGCGCCGCGGCCGGCGCCGGGGCGGCGAGCGACAGGTCGCCCTCCAGGATCCGCCGGTGCAGCTGGTCCAGCTCCGCCCCGGGCTCCACCCCCAGCTCGTCCAGGAACAACTGGCGCACGCCCCGGTACACCGCCAGCGCGTCCGCCTGCCGCCCGGCCTGGTACAGCGCGCGCATCAGCAGCCCGTACGCCCGCTCGTGCAGCGGGTGCTCGGTGGTCAGCGCGGTCAGCTCCGGGATGCACCGGGAGAAGCGGCCCAGCGTCAGATCGAGGGCGATCCGCTCCTCCAGCAGGGTCAGCCGGAGCTCCTGCAACCGCTGGCGCTGCCGCTGCGCGAACGGGCCGGGGATGCCGGCCAGCGGCTCGCCCTGCCACAGCTCCAGCGCCTGGTTCAGCAGGTCACGCGCCTGCTGCGGCTGTCCGGCGGCCGCCGTGCGCTCGGCCTGCGCCGCCAGCTCCTCGCCCTGCGCCGCGTCCACGGAGTGCTTGGGCAGCACCAGCCGGTAGCCGTCCCCGACCGAGGTCAGCACGGTCGGCGCGTCCGGCTCGTCGCCGTGCAGGATCTTGCGCCACCGCCAGGCGTACGTCCGCACCGTCGTCACCGCGGTGCTCGGCGGCTCCTCACCCCACAGGGCGTCGATCAGGTCCGTGGCGCTCGCGCCGTGCCCCGGCCGGAGCAGCAGCACCGCCAGCATCGCCTGCTGCTGGGGACTGCCGACCTTCAGCACGGTCGTGCCGCGCTGCGCTCTCATCAACCCCAGCACCGAGAACCGGAAATCACTCATTCGTGCACCTGCCCGCTTCATGTGCCCGCCCCCGCCCACGCACGCGTCCGCCCCCCGATTGATGAGTCCCTATCAACCCACGCCAGCCGGTGGGCTGTCGAGAGATCGTCGACCCCGTAGTGATCCGGTGTTGATCGCCCACCGTCACAATCACTGGTGTGGCCCCCCAGCCGTCGGCCCGGTACGACCCGCCGGGCCCGCCACACCCCCCGGGTGCCGCCGCCCGGGCGACCACCACGTTTCTCGGAGGCCGACGCCAGTGAACACCGACCTGCTCTACCGGTTGCTCGACGTCGACCCGGTCGCCGGACCGGTCGAACTGCTCCACCGCGCCCGCGGCGCCCGCGACCTCCCCTACCTGGTGCTCGCCGCGCTCGTCCGGGAGGACGTCCGGATGGGCGAGCACGCCCGCGCCGAACTGCAGCGCGCCCGCGACCGGGCCGACTGTTACGCCCGGCTCGCCCGCGACCTCGCCGACGTTACCGGGGTGCGCCCGATCCGCGACCTCCCGCTGGCCGGCTACTACCCGTCCGACCTGCCCCGGCCGCTGGGCGAGCTCACCCTCGTCAGCCCCACCGAGGCCGCGCTCTGGCAGGCCGTCAGCCGGCTGGTCACCGAGCACCCGGTGGAGTCCGTGGAGGTCACCCTGCTCGGCGAGCGCCCCCGGCACACCTCCGTCACCCTGCGCTGGCCGGCCGAGGACCCGCTGCTCGACCCGTGGTACCAGGTCCGGCTCGGAACCGCCGCGCTCACCGGCGACCTCGCCACCGTCCCGGTCCGGCCCTACCTGGCCGCCGACGACCACGTCGAATGCCTGATCGCCCTCGCGGAGGAGGGGCTCGGCCGCGCCTTCCGGGCAGGTGACGTGATCGACGTGGCCCGCCTGGCCCGGCAGTCCTTCGAAGCCGTCGAGACCGCCGCCGTGGTCGCCGCCTACCGGCTCGCCCCGGAGGCCGTCGCGCTCCTCGACCTCGCCGCCGAACACGTGCCGCTGGGCTCCCTGGGCGGCGTGCGCACCGTCCTGGAAGCCGAGGTCGCCCCCGAACTCCACCGCCGCGAAGCCCTCACCCGCCCGCTCCGACCGCGGCACGGCACCCTGCTGCGCCGCACCGTCATCCGGCACCAGTGGGACGAGGCCCGCCTCCTCCCGGCCGGACCCGCCACCCTGCTGCTCACCCCCGTCGCCGACTTCCTCCTCGCCCCGGAGGGCGTCCGCCCGACGGCCCCCGCCCGCGCCGCCGCCCTCACGGCCCTACGAGCCTGGGACACCACCGCCCCCGCCACCCCGGACGGCACCCCCCGCGCCCGCCTCCCGGAGTCCAAACACGGCTGAACACCCCCCGGGCCGCCCCCTCCGGGCCGCCCCCTCCGCCGACGGGGGCCCACAACGGCAA
Organism: Kitasatospora sp. NPDC059817; assembly: GCF_042731835.1. Taxonomy (NCBI): domain Bacteria; kingdom Bacillati; phylum Actinomycetota; class Actinomycetes; order Kitasatosporales; family Streptomycetaceae; genus Kitasatospora; species Kitasatospora sp. NPDC059817. The sequence goes on from NZ_JBHWIR010000153.1 coordinate 2,626, forward strand.
TGCGGGGGGGGCGGCGGGGGGGGCGCGCGCCGGGGGGGCGGGGGAAGAGATAGAGGGGGTGCGGCGGGGGCGGGTCCGAGGGTG
>NZ_JBHWIR010000153.1:2719-7912 GCF_042731835.1 Kitasatospora sp. NPDC059817
GGCCCCGCCGCCCCCCCACTGCGGGGCCGCCCCCCCCGCCCGCGCCGCCCCCATCCCGTTGCCGAAGGACTACTTGAGCGTGGCGGTCCGGCCGGGATCAGGCTCGAGCGGCACGGAACACCAGGGTCCTGGTGCCCCAGAAGCGCAGGGCGGTTGCCAGAGCCATGCCGATCACGCTGCCGGAGACCAGGTCCGCGGTGGGGCTGGTCAGGCCGAGCAGGTAGTGCGAGAAGCCGAGGCAGCCGAGCTGGACCAGTGCGCCCACGAGGTTCACCGCGAGGAACATCGCGGTCTCTCGGCTGGTCTCGCCGGCCGGCCCACCGTTCCGTCGTTCCCGGAACGTCCAGTACTTGTTCCCGACGAAGGCGACCGCGGTCGAGGCCGTCAGGGAGAGAATCTTGGCCACGACCGGGCCGAGGGCGTCCCGTAGCAGGATGAAGAGGACGACGTCGGTGGCGTAGCCGAGTCCGCCGATCACCCCGAACTTCAGCAGTTCCGGCAGCGCGGAGCGGAGCTGTTCACGGCTTGCCATGTCAGGCGGTACCCAGCACGGAGAACCCGTACAGGCCCGCCCAGATCGCGCCGAGCAGGAGCAGTGGGCGGTCCTTCAGCGCCACGTTCTCCGGGGCCTCGGCGGCGCCGCGGTCGGCGAAGATCGCGTACCGCAGGATGGCGAAGACGAAGGGCAGGACGCTGATCTGGCGCAGCGCGACATCGGCGCCGACGCTGTGGTCCGAGGACCAGAGGCAGTAGCTGAGCACGGTCACCGCCGCCGAGGCCTGCCAGACGAAGCGGAGGTAGCTGTCGCTGTACTGGGCGAGGAGCTTGCGCGAGCTGGCGGCCTTGTCGCCCATGCTGACCAGCTCGGAGTAGCGCTTGGCCGAGACCATGAAGAGCGCGGCGAATCCGGTGGTGATCAGGAACCACTGGGACAGCTGGATCCCGGCGGCGAGGCCGCCGATCATCGCGCGGATCAGGAAGCCGGAGGTCACGAAGGCGAGGTCGACCACCAGGACGTGCTTGAGGCCGGTGCAGTAGAGGAACTGCATGACCAGGTAGCACCCCAGCGCGATGGCGGTCGGGGTGTTGCAGAGCAGCAGGGCGCCGGTGATGGCTCCGCCGCCGAGGAGCGCCGCACACAGGTAGGCGACCGGAAGGGGCACCACGCCGGAGGCGATCGGGCGGTGGCGCTTGGTCGGGTGGGCGCGGTCCGCCTCGACGTCCATGGCGTCGTTGAGGAAGTAGATCGCCGATGCCGCGGCGCAGAAGAGGACGAAGACGATGCCGACCTGACGGAGCACCGCGGTGTGGGTGAGCATTCCCGCCGCGCCGGGAGCCGCGAGGACGAGTACGTTCTTGATCCACTGGCGCGGCCGGGCATTGCGGATCAGGCCGCCGGGCAGTGCCTTGAGGCGGAACGGCTGGACGGCCGGTGCGGAGTCGGGCTCGGATGCCGTGCGGACCATTTCCGCGAAGGCGGTGGCCGTGGCCTCTTCGGTTCTGGACTCCAGGGTGTTCGCCTCAGGCATCGGACTTCTGCCCCTTGGTGATCCAGGACCGGCCGGCCGCCGCGACGGTGGCACCGAGCGCGGCACCCCCGACCACGTCGGACATGTAGTGGACGCCGACGACCAGGCGGGAGAAGCACATCGCGCCGGCCACCGGGGCTATGGTGCCGGCGGGCAGCAGCGGCGCGAAGGCCACGACCGCGGCGGCGGAGGAGGTGGCGTGGGAGCTCGGGAAGCTGTGCTTCCCGGCGGTCTTCACGAGCGGCTCCATGCCGGGGCCGTTCGGTCGGGGGCGGCGGACCACACGCTTGATGACCATGCTGGCGGCGTGGGCGCCCGCGACGGCGGCGGTGGCGCGGAGCCAGCTGCCGCGCCGGTCGGAGTCGACGACCGCGCCGGCGACACCGAGTGCGAGCCAGCCCGCGGCGTGCTCGCCGGTCCAGGACAGGGCCTTGCTGACGTCCACCGAACGCTTGTCGCCGAACCGCTCACGGACCGATCGGTGGACCTGGTCGTCCATCCGCTGCAACGCCGGGAGAATCTGGGCCATTCTGGATTGTCCTCTGAGGGAAGAAGGGGGCACGCATCCTGATGCGGGGGACTCGGGCGGAGCCTCGGTTCCACAGGCCGCTGGAAACCCTTGAGCCCCCCCGGCGACAGACGTGCGCGGTCAGCATACAGACAAACTTTAAACAAGATTCAATGACCCCCTTCGCGCCTCTTGTTCCGCCCCCAGCGAAATCGAGCAAAGTCCGAGCGGCGGGGCGACTTTACTTCCAGGTGGGCGAGCAAAAGTCATTCGATTACCTCTGATACCGTCACCCAGATCACTGGCAGGTGCCGAATGCGGCTGAAGCGTGGATGGGCTGAGATCACTCGTGGGCGTACTGGGGCTGTTGGCGGCTCTGACAGCGACAGCCGTCGGCACAGCGCACGTGATCGGAGCGCTGGGACCGTGGCGCGCCGCTGACGCGCTGTCCGGCTGGATCCTCGCGGGGGTGACCCAGCTGATCGCGCTGGCCCTGCTCATCGGCGTCCCGGTCCACGGCCTGAAGCCGGCACCGCTGCTCGCCGCAGCCGTCCTGACCGCCGCGGCCGAGGTGGCCGTGGTGCGAACCCGGCCCACACTGCTCGCGCGCCACCGCGAGACGGTCACCGCGGCTCTCCGGGGAATCCGTCGCTGCGGGACCCTGTGGCGCAACCCGGCGGCGGTCATCCTCGCACTGCTCGTGCTGGCAGCGTACGGCTGGCGGATCGCCATGGGAGCGTTCGTCCTGCCGACCGAGTGGGACGGCATGTGGTACCACCTGGTCGGCCCCGCCCAATGGATCCAGGACGGACAGATCGGACACACCCCGGCCGCGTTCTGGTCGGACGTCTACCCGCAGGGCCAGGAGGTCCTCGGAGCATGGGCCGGCGCCTTCACCCACACCCTGCGCTGGTCCTGGATCGCGAGCCTGCCGTTCACCCTGCTCGGCTTCACGACCACCGTGGGCCTGGCCCAGCGGTTCGGCGCCCGCCGCGACCACGCACTCCTCGCCGGACTCGGCTTCCTGGCGATCCCCGCGGTCCTCGCCCAGACGGCGACCTCCTACGTCGACGTAGCCGCGGCGACCACCGCGGCGGCCGCCTTCCAGTTCGTGCTCGCGCTGCCGAACAGCGGCGACGCGGTCGAGGGACGCCTGCGCCACCTCTGGCTGGCCGGTGTCGCACTGGCCCTCGGCACCAGCGTCAAGGCCTCGAACATGCTGACGATGGCGTGCGTCGTCGCGGTGGGCATCGGCCAGTTGGCCGTGGCGACCGCCGCGCTGCGCCGCGCGGGCGAGGGCCCGTCGACCGGGGTCCTGCGGTACGCGGCAGGCCGGCTGACCGTGTGGGGCGTGGCCCTGGTGGTGCCCTCGGTGCTGCTGTCGTCGTACTGGTACGTACGGACCTGGATCGCGTGGGGCAACCCCTTCTACCCGTTCACGATGTTCGGGTTCACCGGCCGCGGGACCGTGCAGGACCTGATCATGGTCAACAACACCCCGTTGAAGATCAAAGCCGCTGGCGGGGTGCCGGCGCAGCTGTGGGAATCGTGGACGACACCGGTCGCCAGTCCCTTCTCCTACGACCAGCGCCTGGGCGGCCTCGGCACCGCGTGGCTCTGGGTGCTGCTCCCGGCCGTGATCGCGGGCCTGGTCGTGTTCGTCTGCCGCCGCCAGTGGGCACCGCTGCTGGGCCTGCTGCTGCCGATGGCCGTGATGGCCGGGGCCAGCCCGGGCCCGTGGTGGGCGCGCTACACGATCCACCTGACGATCCTCGGCGGTGTCTTCCTCGCGGTGTTCCTGACCTGGATCACCGGGACCAGGGAGCGGCCGGTCGGCGCGGCGGGATACGCCCGGTGGGCAATCGCGGTGGCCATCGGGTTCGGCCTGGCGGGGACCAGCGCCGACTCGATGTGGAAGACAACCGAACCCGTTCACCTGTCGGCGACGGACTTCGAGCCGCACTACTACACGGTGGACGAGACGATCGACCTGATGCGCCACCGCCGGAAACAGCAGGACCAGGTCTGGCCGTGGAACACGTTCGGCCACGTACGGAGCCTGCCCAACGGATCGGTCATCGCGATCACGGACCAGGGGCCGGAGATCCGGCTGCCGCTCATAGGCCTCAAGATGGAGCGCAAGCTTGTCCAGGTCACGGCCACCGACGACCTCGACGCCCTCCACACCGACCTGCGCCGCAGCGGTGCGAAGTACCTCGCGCTCGATCCGTCCAACTGGCGGGACGGCGAGATCGCCAAGGCGGTCAACGCGGACCCCGCCCGGTTCCACCTCGTCAGCGGGAAGGACCCGGTCCGCGTCTACGCCGTCAACGGCTAAATATGCACCCGCCGGAGCCTGGTTGGGATCTTCCTCCTGAGCCGTTCGTAGGGCGTCTGGCCATCGAGAGCACCGCGCGGGCAGTGGTAGTCGCCGCAGCCCTCCCACTCTCGGAGCTTGTTGCGCCATTCCCCTTGTAGCGCGGAGTCGTAATCAGAGGCGACGCTGCTGTTGTTGACGCTTCCCGGAATCGGCTCTACCCGGGCTTCCGTGAAACACCAGCAGTGGCCGCTTCTACCGCCGTACTTCAGCGTGGGCTCCGGCTTCGAGGAGTTCACGCACGGCAGCTTCAGCCATCTCGCGCGGCACATCTTCGAGAATGGTGGCCGGCAAGCGGCTGATGAGGGACTTGCTGTGCCATAGGCTCAGCCCGGTCCTCCGGTGAAGCAACTTCACGACCTCGATGGGATAGGGCCCGGCGTCGGTCAGAACCACCGCATTGGGCACCTCATCGCAGATCAGCCAGACGTACTCGTCCGCCATCATGACTCCTCGGGCTGCGGGTCGGACAGCAGCATAGAACCGCGCGCGTGGTGATGGGGCGGGTTCAGGCCGAGGTCCGGTGGTCGTGCACCGGACGGCTTCCGTTCAGACTTGGGGCGGACGTGCAGTTCAGGTGCCGTAGTGAGCGGCGTCAAGGTTGAACTCGCCACGTCGACAACCTCTCCTTTCCCATCCTGTCCTTGGCGGTGTGGCGGCCGCCGGACCGGATGGGCGGCGGCTCGGGTTGCCGCGCCTGCGGAGGGCCTTGCTTCCTCTCATGTCTGGCTGCTGCCGGTGGCGTGCAGTGGAGACGGGCGCGGGCGGGACCGGATGGT
>NZ_JBHWIR010000153.1:7922-18746 GCF_042731835.1 Kitasatospora sp. NPDC059817
GGGGCCCCCCCCCCCCCCCCGCGCCATGCCTGGCCGTTGTCAGAGGGGGGTGCGCCCGTGATGGGGGCGGCCTGTAGGGGCGCACCGTGCCGTCGTGGCCTGGTCAGCTGGTGCGGTGGGTTTGGGTCAGCCGGTGGTGGCGAAGGTCCAGCCGGGCATGGTCTCCCAGGCGAGCCAGTTGTTGTCCTTGTAGGTGGCGCGGGACATGGTGCCGTTGGTGCCGGTGGCGAAGAGTTCGAGGGTGTTGATGTAGGCGTTGTAGGTGGCGGAGGGAGTGCCGGAGAACTTCCAGTCGCTGATGGTGCTCCAGTCGGCCCAGGTCTTGGTCTTGTTGTCCCAGTAGTTGTGGCCGAGTTCGCCGGTGTTGCGGACGGCAAAGAGTTCGACGGAGTTGGCGGCGGGGTTGTAGACGGCGGTGGGGGTGCCGTTGAACTGCCAGCCGCCCATGGTGGTGATGTCGGACCAGCGGGCGCCGTTGAGGCTGTAGCTGTGGGCCATCGTGTTGGTGGTGGTGGTGATGAAGACCTCGGCGCTGTTGTTGGCCGGGTTCACGACGGCGGTGGGGCTGCCGGTCACCGCCTGGCCGCCGATGGTGCCCCAGTCGCTCCAGGCCTTGGCCTTGTTGTCCCAGTAGAGGTGGCCGAGTTCGTTGCGGCTGCTGGTGGCGAAGAGTTCGACGGCGTCGGTGGCGGGGTTGTAGAGGGTGGTGGGGGTGCCGGTGAACTGCCAGGTGCCCAGGCCCCGGACGTCGTCCCAGCGGGCGCCGTTGGTGCTGTAGGTGTGGGTCATGTAGCCGTTCGTGTCCAGGGTGAACACCTCGGCGGTCTGGTTCGAGGGGTTGAACACGGCGACCGGGTTGGCCTTGAGCTTGAGGGCGCTGGGGATGACGCTCCAGCCGGCCCACTTCTTGGTGGCCGGGTCCCAGTAGTTGTGGCCGAGTTCGCCGGTCTTGCGGATGGCGAACAGTTCGGTGGCCTTGGTGGCGGGGTTGTAGATCGTGGCGGGGATGCCCGTGAACTGCCAGTCCCCCAGGGCCTCCCAGCCGCTGTTCCAGCCCTTGCCCGCGGTGTTGGAGGCGTGGGCGAGGACGCCGTCGGTGCCCAGGGCGAAGATCTCGGCCGTCTTGGAGTCCGGGTTGTACACGGAGTTGACGACCGCGGAGGAGTAGTCGACCTTGGTGCCCCACGTGGAGACGGTCTGCTGGACCCAGCCGGCGAGGTCGTCGACGCGGCTGGAGGAGGCGCCGGTACGGGTCTCGGTCTCGCCGAGGCAGCCGCCCTGCCAGGAACGGGAGGCGACCGCGACGAGTTCGGCCTTGCCGTTCTTCTCCCGGATCGCGGGGGCGCCGGTGTCACCCTTGCAGATCGCGGCGCCGCCGGTACCGGTGGTGCCGATCGCGGTCGCGGCGACGGTGTCGAGGGTGAAGGCGCCCGAGTGGAGCTTGTTCGGCACCCACTCGTCCTTGGTGCGGCCGTAGCCGGGCACGCGCAGGTTCTCGCCGGTCGTGGGCGCCGCGGTTGCGACGGGGAGCGTCGCGACGCCGGTGACAGGGGTGGCGAGGCGGGCCATGACGAGGTCGCGGTCCTGGCGCGGCACCAGCTCCGCGATCTCGGTGGTCGTGCCGGCGTTCGTGGTGAGGTCGGTGCGGCCGATGGTGGCGGTGGTCTTCCACTTCGGCGCGCCCGCGGCCAGGGCCTGCGGCTGGGCGGGGTCGTCGGCGAAGCAGGACGCGGCGGTGATCACCCAGTACCGGTCGACCAGCGCGCCGGTGCAGACGCGCACGTTGTCGCCGATCGCCAGGCGGACGGTGTAAGCATAGGAGCCGCCGGCGGCGGGGTCGCCGGGGACGGCACCGGCCGGGGAGACGGCGAGCGTGGTGAGCGCTCCAGAGGCTATGGCGGTGGTGAGAAGCGCGGCCTTCCAGGAGGTGCGCGTGGTGGTGCCAGACAAGAGAGTTCAGTCCTTGGGGAAGTGGGAAGCGGTGTGGGACGGCCGGATTGGTCAGCCGGTGACGTGCAGTTGGACCATGGTGGTCGGTGCCTGGCTGAGGCCTTCGCCCAGGCCCTTGAAGCCGTCCTTGGGCACGTCCACGCTCTGGGTGGTGTCGGCGGCGGTGAGGTCGACCTGGAGGGACCGGTCGGAGGTTTGCACCGCGAACACGTCCGGCACCTGAAGCGTGAGGAAGCCCGCCGGGCCGGTGGCGGTGAAGCAGGCCTTGTTGTCAGTGTTGCCCGGGGCACGGGTCCAGAGCTGGATCTGTGAGGGCTTGGCGCAGTCGGTCAGCACGACGGTGCCGTCGCCGCGCAGCAGCTTGACCTTGCTGATGCCGGAGGCGCCCGGGTAGCCGAAGTCCTCGACCGCCGGCGGTGCTACGGGGGTGTCGGTGGCCTGGGTGGTGGGCGGTGGGGTGTCGGCGGTGGCGAGCGCGGAACCGAAGGCGGCGGCAGTCACGGCCGCGATGAGGGCGGTGAGCCAGCGCAGGGTGCGTGCACGGTCCGCCCGTCGTGCGGTGCGGAGACGGTCCCGAAGCGGGGGACGCTGCGACGGGCCGGTAGGCATGGACGACACCCCGGTCAGCCGGTGACGCGCAGTTCGAGCAGCGTGGTCGGCACCTGGTTGTTGCTGCTGCCGATGCCGATGCTCACGCCGTCGTTCTTGGCGATGTCGATGGTGCGTGACTGGCCGTCGGCCGTCACGCGGGCGGTGACCGGGTGCTGCTCGGCCCTGATGTGGAAGACGTTGGGGACCTCCACGACGAGGTAGCCGGTGGCGGCCGTGGCGCGGAAGCAGATCACGTTGCCCTTGTCGTCGGGCAGGTCCTTGCTATACACGCGGATCTGTCCGTCGGTGTTGCAGTTGGCCAGCAGGATGTGCCCGTCCCCCCGCAGCAAGTTGACGTTGGGGAACGGCGAGGTTCCGGGGTAGGCGAAGTCCTCGACGGCTGGCGGCGCCGAGGAGTTGTCGGCGGGCGCTACGCCCGCGACCGCGAGTGCCGATGCCGCGAGCGTGGCGCTCGTTGCGACGGCGCCAACGGCCAGCCACCTGGGTATACGAGGGTGCACGGGTATTCCTTTCCATGGGCCGACCGAGGGCCTGCCATCCACCTCAACGATCGACAGATTCCCTCTGGCAGTGCCCGACTAATGCCCCGCCTCTTGTTCGTCCAGGAAGGAAGTCGGAGTCCAGGAAGGAGGGGGCAATGTGAAGGCAAATAGTAGGCCATCAAGCCCCCCTCTTCTGCTTCCTGGCGGTCGACAGTGACCGACCTGGGCCGCTGGGGGAGGTGGTTTGATGCTCTAGATAATGGTGTGAGTTGAATGTCTGTTTTGAGAGACTTTCAGCTAGTGTGCGCCCAGTTGAATCCTCTCCTTTTCTGATATGAAGTCAGATTCCTTAGTGGGGATCGGTTTGCCGATACCGGCTGCGTCCGGGATACGCTCCGCTGCGTCAGATATCAGCTGTTCGATCGCAGCGGAGGGTTCCTGTGCAGAGTTTTAACGTTGGTTCATGTGGAGGGGGGAGGCGCGGGATATTGGCGCTACGCACGCTATGCGTTCGGCTGCTGCCGTTGACCCTCATGACCGGGCTACTCGGCACGGGTCTGCCCGCCTTCGCGGCCGAACAGCCAGCCGAGCCAGCGAGCCAGCAGAGCGAGAGGTCTCGCGCCGTGGCTGCCTGGCTCTCGGGAGGTCCGAGTGTCCAGAAGCTCGCCGAGGCGGCACTGACCGGCTCGGATCAGGACGTGCGGCGCTTCCTGGACGGCGAACTGGCGGACGCCCGCCACGCCGACCAGCTGCTCGACGTCGCGCAGATCTTCGACATCGGCGGCCCGAAGGTCCGTGAGACCGCCGGCAAGGCGATCGTGGGCACTCCCGAAGAGCTGAACGCCTATCTGCTGAACGGCTGGCAGCCGGCTCTGGAGACCGACCAGCGGGTCTGGACCGCCCGGGTTATCGACGGCGCGGGCCCCGGGGTCAAGGCCGCGGGCGCGGACGCCCTCAAGGGCACGATCAACGACGTCAAGGCATTCCTGACTGAGGGTCAGTATCAGGCGCGCGAGGCCGACGACCGCGTCAAACTGGTCCAGATCCTCAGCGCCGGAGGCTCCAACACCCAGGCTGCTGCCCGCGCTGCCCTGAACGGATCCATCGAGGACGTCCGCGAGTTCTTGGCGGTCGGGCAGTACGTCGCACAGAACCGCGACCAGGAACGCGCGGGCATCAGCCAGCTCGCGCAGCAGGCCCGAGCGGCCAGCGACCAGGCGGTGCTCGAGACCAGGAACGCGGTCGAGGCCTCGGCCAAGGCCGTGGCCAACTCCCAGCAAGCCAAGGGCGATGCAGCCCGGGCGGCCGCCGAGACGCAGGCCGCAGGCAACGACACCGTCAAGGCTGGCGTCGCGGCCGACAAGGCGGCCTCCGCCGCCGAGCGGGCCGGCGCGGGGGGGGGGGCCGGCGCCCCCCCCCCCCCCCCGGCGGCCCGGGGCGGGCCGCCCCCCGCCCCCCCCCCCCCCGCGGGGGGGGGGGCGCGCCGCGCCCCCCGAAACCCCCCCCCCCCCGCGGGGCCCACGGCTCGGCCCGCACCGCCGCCTACGCAGCCTCGCAGGCCGCCGCCGCTGCTGGCGCCGCCTCGCAGGCAGCCTCCCGCGCCCGCAGTGCCGCCGCTGCGGCGGCCGGCGACGCGAGCAATACCGCTGCGGCCCGCAAGGCCGCCGAGGACGCCGACGCGGCCGCGAAGATCGCCGAGGACTCCCAGAAGGCGCTGGAGCAGGCTCAGAAGGCCGCAGGCGAGAGCAAGACCGCGTCCGGTTCCGCTCTCAGTGCCCGTGGCAACGCCGACGCCGCCGCGGGCTCGGCCGAGCAGGCCGGCGCCGCCGCCGCCCGCGCGGGAGCGCAGTCCGACAAGGCCAAGCGCGCCGCCGAGGCCACCCGTCGCCAGGCCGCCGAGGCCGGCCGCGCCAACGAGGCCTCCCAGGCCCTGGCCGGTGAAGCCGCCCAGGCTGCTGCCGACGCCAAGACGCTCCTCGCCTCCGCCGCGTCCCACGCCCACGCCGCCGCCCAGGCGGCGCGGGACGCCGCCGACCACGCGGGCCAGAGCGCCTCCGCCGCGCAGGACTCCACCAACCACGCGGACGCCGCCTCAGGTTTCGCGAAGGAGGCCAAGGACGCGGTCGACAAGGCCAACGGGATCCAGGATCTGGCCCGCCGCGCCGAGGCCGAGGACCTCAAGAGCCGCACCGCCGCTGCGATCGAGGTGGCCAAGACCGAGAAGGCCGCCGAGGCCGACAAGCAGACCGAGATCGAACAGGCACGCCAGGAGGTCCAGAAGTCGAAGACCGAGGCTGACCGCCTCGCCCAGGCCGCCGCCCAGCCCGGCACCGCCCCCGAACAGGTCGCCACCGACGGCCGCAAGCTCGCCCTGCTCTCACGCAAGATCTCCGGCCCCTGGGGCGCCGCCGCCGCAGAGGAAGCCCTCTCCGGCCCGGACGCCGCCGTCCTCGCCTACGTCAAGACCGGCCGCGCCAAGGCCGTCGAACGGGACGACCGCGAACAGGCCACACACCTGTACGAGACCTCCGAGAACCCTGCCGTCCGTGCCGCCGCCTTCACCGCCCTCACCGCCGACGGCACCGCGGCCACAGAGTTCGTCAGCACCGGGCAGTACCAGGCCGCGGCCCCCGACAACCGCCTCCAGATCGCCCGCATCACCGACCAGGCCGGCCCCGCCGTCAAGGCCGCTGGCCTCGCCGCACTGAAGACCAACACCCCCGAGGCACTCCAAGCCTTCCTCGACAAGGGACTCACCGACGCCCAGAGCGCCGACGACCGCCTTGCTACCGCCCGGCTCATCGACAGTGCCGGGGATGAGCGAAAGGCCGCCGCCCGCATCGCCCTCGAAGGAGCGGCAGTCAAGCTGCGCGCCTTCGTAGCCGAGGGTCAGTACACCGCACAGCGCAAGGACCAGCTGGCGGCCGTTCACATCGCCGATGTCACCGGTCTGATCGCCCAGGCCTCTGCGGCCTCGGCCCGCGCCCAGCAGACCGCCGCCGAGGCCCAGCGCGCCGCCGCAGTCGCCCGCGGCGCGGCAGCGGAGGCCAACGGCTACGCCAACACCGCCCAGCAGGCGGCCAACACGGCAGCGGACTACGTCACCACGGCCCAGTCCGCAGCCGACCGCGCTCAGTCCGACGCTGCCAAGGCCGCCCAGTCCGCCAAGACCGCCAAGGCTGCGGAGGGATTGGCCCGCCGGAGCGCGGCAGAGGCCATGTACTCAGCCAAGCAAGCCGGCCAGTCGGCGAGCCGAGCACAGTGGAGTGCCGACGACGCGTACAGCTCCGCGGCTGCCGCAAGGGCGTCGGCAGTGGCCGCAGGTAAGGACGCGATCGCTGCCCAGGCTGCTGCCGATGATGCGTTCAACGTCCACCAGGCCAAGTACGAAGCCGAGGAGAAGGCTGCCCGCGAGGCCGTCGAGAAGGCGCGAAAGGAAGCCGAGCAGGCGCAGAAGGAACAGGACGAGGCGACCGCGAAGGCCAAGCAGGACGCGATCGCCGGGATCGAAGAGGAGATCAAGAAGCAGAAGGAGAAGAACGACGACGTTAACTCCCTCTACCACATCATCTCCGAAGGCATCCACTTTACCCTCGACGTCATCGGCGGCGTCGGCGGCGTCTTCGCACCCGGACTCGCCGACATCGCCGACCTGATCAACTGCGCCTACTACGGGATCGAAGGCAAGGTAGAAAAGGCGACCCAGTCCTGCATCGGAGCCATCCCCATTGTGGGCGACGCCGCAGCGATCGCCAAATTTGTTCAATGGACGAAGAAGTTCGGATCCTGGGGCAAAAAAGCGGCCGAGTTCATCGAGAAGGTGGTCGCGCGAACCCCGAAATCATGCCCCGTCCGCGCCCCTCTTCCAAACAGCTTTCCGGCGGGCACGAAGGTCTTGATGGCGGACGGATCGACCCTTCCGATCGAACAGGTTCGCGTCGGCGACTACGTGACGGCAGCCGACCCCGATTTCGGTGAGACCAGTTCCCGCCGTGTCGATGCCACTATCTACACGCCCGACGACCGAGACTTCACCGACCTCACCATCCAGTCGCCGGACGGCACCACGGCCACCATCACTTCAACCGACCAGCACCCGTTCTGGGCGGAGAACCAGCACGCGTGGCGAAACGCTGCTGACCTCACAACCGGCGATACCGTGCGCACGGCCACCGGCCAGACCGCACAGATCACCACCAGCAAGCACTGGAAGACCCTCCAGCCCGCATACAACCTCACCGTCGACACCGTCCACACGTACTTTGTCATGGCCGGCAGCTCGTCGATCCTCGTACACAACGCGGCAGAATTCGACTGTTGGAAGGTCAGCAGGCTGCAAGAGCATGAAAGTGGCAAGATTGGGCATACAATCTCCAAGCATGTTGGTAAGAGCGATAAAGAACTAATTGACCGTACGGACGTCGACGTCGCCTCCACTTTTGAGGACTGGGCTGGCGCCGAGTTCTCTACGCTGCAAAATATCCGACAGAATTCTGAAAAGGTTCAAGAATTCCTCGATGGGCAAAAATTCAAAGTTGAACTTATTTCCATGGGGGCGCCATGGGGGTCTAGGGCATACCAGCACTCTACTGGTAAATTCGTGACGCCGAATCGAGTGATAACCTGGCTCCGAAAGGACTTGACCATGCCCGAAGGATTCCGAATAGAGACGTCCTATCCTGCACTATGAAAAATTATCCAGAACTCGTGTACCTTGCTCGCGCCTACTTTCACCAGGACTGCATAATTCCCGTCGGGGAGCCGCTGGGGGCACTTCGGGATTTCCTGGAGCATGAGACGGGAGAGATAAAATATGCAGTCCTCAATGATATCGATCAGGCGATTTCCGAGTTGACAGAGCATGACGCCAAGGGGCTATGGCTGCAGAACGGGGATGTAGTTTTTGACCCGACCTCGATTGGTATCCCCTGCCTTGAATGGTTTTCGATGATCGGGATGACAATTCGAAAGGGAATCTCTTCATAGCCTATCCAGGGGATTAAGATCCTCGGTGCCGGTGTGGTCTGGGACCTTACGTCCAAGATCACGCCGGCCGACGTCAAGGGCGCGTTCGATCATCTGCCAGGCCAGGTGCGGCCCGCTCGCGCCGGGCCCGGTCTTCGGTCCAGGACCGGGGCAGGTAAAGGGTCCGCCCGCCGGCGCTCGTCGGGTATCCGGTGCAGTGACCGGAGCGACTCAGCGCAGCCCGGGCCCGGGCCGTAGAAGTCAGCCGGGCCGACGGCCAGGCACCTCGTCTGAGGCGCCTGGCCGTCTCGGTGTTCGCGGGGCTACCGGCGCAGCTTCGCGGGCTCGATGTCGAGGGGGAGTGGGTCGGTGAGCGCGGTGGTCTCGCCGGTCTGGACGAGGAGGTCGGTGTAGATGCCGCGTTCGAGGTGTCCGAGGTAGATGTGGGGGCGGGTTCGAGTTCGAGGCGCTACTGAAGTCGAAAGCGTGATGTCGGGGCCTGGTCGTGGTCAGCCGCACATGATCAGGTCGGCGCCTGCGAGACAGCCATCGATCAGATGGGGGCGGTACTGGATCTTCATGAGGCGCCGCTTGACGGCCTTGGCGAGGTGGTCGACGTTGACGACCGCGAGGTTGCCGATCCCTCGTTTCATCAGCGCCCAGATCCCCTCCTGGGTGTGAGGTCCGGTGCGTGTGAGGAAAGTTGGAAGACCGTCAGCCACTCGCTGTTCGCGGCGATGAACTCCTTCATCTGTGGCATCAGATGGGCGGAGAGGTTATCCCAGGCCAGCGCGATCGGGCCGCCGCGCTGAGTGCGGGCCCGGACGATCAGGTCCCGGTAGTTTCGCCAGGTGAACGCCTTCGGCTCACCCTTTCGGCCCTGGTGGACGCGGAGCCCGTAGATCAGTCGGGAGCGTTCGCCCTTCTTGTAGCAGGCCATCCCGGCTATGGAGACCCGTCCGGACCCCCTGCTGCGGACGTGGACCACAGGGGTGCGGCCCACGCGGCCCCAGGTTCTGGTACGAGGCGGCCTCAGCGTCTGTGTGGCTTCGCCCTCGAAGACCAGCCATGCTCCACGAGCCGCCGCGGTGCTTCCACCTGTGGCCAGACCTCCTCCTTCCACAACTCGACCGCCTGGGCGTCCCGCTCGATGGCCCTGAGGGCTGGCCGCTGCCACGATCAGCCTTGGCGCTTGAGCAGGGTCTAGGTCTCCTCCGCCGCGTCGCTGACGTGTAACAGTCGGCCGATCAGCGTCTTCACCCGAGAGGGTGTCCAGCGCTGGTTCTCTCAGCCGTGCATCAGCGGAGCCCGCTCCAACTCGCGCTCCAGCCGGACGCTCTGCCTTTCGGTCAGCCTGGGGCGCCCTGGTGGGCCCTACAGGAGCCTCGCTCACGTCACTGCCGGCGCCAGTGCTCCACCGACCGGTCACTCACCTGCAGTGCGGTAGCGATCTCCCGGTTCCTCTCCCCGCCCTCGAAGCGTTCCACGGTCTGCAGCCGGATCTGCTCCCGCGCGGCCCTCTCGGTGTCGGTCAACCCGCCGCCCTGCACGTATCTCACAGCTCAGGGCTACTGGAACCGTCCAGAGGCTGTCAGGTAAATGGATCCGGCATCACGCTTTCAGGCTCAGCAGCTCCTCGGGACGAGGGTGTTCTCGTTGGTGCGGCCGGCGGCGTAGTCGTCGATGTTGCGGGTGGTGGCGTCGATGATCTGGCCGACGGCGGTGTGGGTGAAGTAGGCCTGGTGGCTGGTGACGAGGACTTGGGGGAAGGTGACGAGGCGGGCGAGGACGTCGTCGGTGATGCCTTCGATGGAGCGGTCGGTGAAGAAGACGCCGGTTTCTTCTTCGTAGACGTCGAGGCCGACGCCGGAGAGGCGGCCGGCGCGGAGGGTTTCGACGAGGGCTGCGCTGTCGATGAGGCCGCCGCGGCTGGAGTTGACGAGGATGGCGTCGTCCTTCATCCGGGCCAGGGCGCCACCGTTGATCAGGTGGTGGGTGGCGGGGAGGAGGGGGACGTGGAGGCTGATCAGGTCGGCGCGGGTGAGGAGTTCGGGCAGTTCGGTGTAGGTCATGCCGAGGTCGAGGCAGGCCGGGTTCCGGGCGATGTCCCAGCCGAGGAGGTGGGTGCCGAAGCCGGCCGCGATCCGGGTGAAGCACTCGCCGATCTTGCCGGTGCCGACGACGCCGACGGTCATGCCGTGGATGTCGCGGCCGAGGAGGCCGTCGAGGCGGAAGTCGAACTCGCGGGAGCGGTTGGCGGCGCGGGTGAGGCGGCGGTTGACGGCCAGGGCGAGGGCCCAAGCGTGTTCGGCGACCGAGTACGGGCTGTAGTGGGAGACCCGGGCGACGGTGAGGCCGAGGTCGGCGGCGGCGTCGAGGTCGATGTTGTTGAAGCCGGTGGAGCGTTGGGCGATCAGCTTGGTGCCTCCGGCGGCGAGGGCGGCGAGGGTCTCGGCGTCGAGGACGGCGTTGACGCTGCTGCTGACGGCGGGGTAGCCGGCGGCGAGTGGGGCGGTGTCGCGGTTGAGGAACATGCTCAGGCAGCGCAGCCCGTGCCGGCCGGCGAAGGCCTTTTCCAGCAGCGGCCGTTCGTCGGCCTGCACCCCGTACGCGAGGATCTCCATCGGTTGCCTTTCCGCGAGTGGTCCGCTCCACCGGCCACGCTAGCGGGGCCGTCGCGGGGGCGCCCGTCGGACGCACGAGGGCCCGGACCGGTGGCGGTCCCGGCCCGCGGAGGGGGGGGGGGTGTGAGATGCGGTGTCTTATACACAAATACCAGCCCACCATACCACAGGGTGTAGCGGTGTGCGGCTTG
>NZ_JBHWIR010000154.1:0-18736 GCF_042731835.1 Kitasatospora sp. NPDC059817
CGTTCGGGATGTCCGGGGACAGCGAGTCGTGGGGGGCCCGCGGGGGGGTCGCGCGCCCCGCGCGGGGGCGGGCGGGGCGGCCCCCCCCGTCCCGGGCGCCTGCTCAGACCT
The DNA here is from genome assembly GCF_042731835.1 of Kitasatospora sp. NPDC059817. Classification (NCBI taxonomy): domain Bacteria; kingdom Bacillati; phylum Actinomycetota; class Actinomycetes; order Kitasatosporales; family Streptomycetaceae; genus Kitasatospora; species Kitasatospora sp. NPDC059817. The sequence goes on from NZ_JBHWIR010000154.1 coordinate 112, forward strand.
CCCGGCCGAGCCAGGCGGCCAGCCGGGTGTGCACGTCGGCGTCCGGGGCGACCGGCCGCACCTCGCCGAACGGGACCGCCCCGCCGCGGTGCTCGGCCGACAGGACGGCCTGGGCGACGGCCAGCGCGGCGTGCGCCAGCGCGTCGTCCAGCGGCTGCCGGGAGCCGAGCGCCCGGGAGATGTCCCAGGTGTGCGCGACCGTCTCCATCAGGTAGCCGCCGACCGCGATCCGGCCGGGCACCACGCCCCAGGGCGCGTGGGCCGGGCGGTCCAGCGCGGCGTCGTCCGCCCAGGCCGCGGCGGCCCGGGCGCGGGCCCGGTCCAGCGCGCCCGGCCAGGCGTCGTCCGCCAGGTCCCCGGTGGCGGCGACGACGTCCTCGGCCCGGCCGCCCTCGCCCAGGTAAGCGAACCGGTGGATGCCGCCGACCACGTGGCTCAGCAGCTCCCGCAGCGCGAACGCGCTGCACGGGGTGGGCCGGTCGAGGGCGTCCGGGGTGATCTCGGCGAACAGCTTCTCCAACTGGCCGAGGGCGAGCAGGTACTGCGGGCGGGCGTCCTGGACGGAGTTCACGTGGAATCAGCTCCCTGGGGTGGTGCGGGCTTTCGGGCTCGAACGGCAATCTCCCAGTAAAACCTGACAACCGCCGTCAGGATTGCTGGGATTCTGCTGCCATGAAGGCCGACCGCCTGCTCTCCATCCTGCTCCTGCTCCAGACCCGAGGCCGGGTGCCCGCCACCGAACTGGCCGGGCGCCTGGAGGTGTCCGTCCGCACCATCTACCGCGACGTGGAGTCGCTCTCCGCCGCCGGCGTGCCGGTGTTCACCGAACGCGGCCGCCACGGCGGCATCAGCCTGCTGCCCGGCTACCGCACCGACGTCACCGGACTGACCGCGGACGAGGCCCGGGCGCTGTTCGTGCTCTCCGCCCAGGGCGCGCACAGCGACCTCGGGCTGGACGGCGCGCTCGGCTCGGCGCTGCGCAAGGTGATGGCCGCGCTGCCGGCCCCGCACCGCCCGGCCGCCGAGCGGATCACCGAGCGGATCCTGGTCGACCCGGCCCGCTGGCTGCAGAGCGGCCCGGCGGCCGGCGCCGCGGCCGGCCCCGAACTGGGCGAGCTGCAGTACGCGGTGTTCGCCGACCGGCGGCTGCGGCTGAGCTACCGGCACAGCGGCACGCCGGCGCCGGTGGAGTACACCGTGGACCCGTACGGGCTGGTGAGCAAGGCCGCGGTCTGGTACCTGGTGGCCGATCTGCACGGCGAGCCCCGGCTGTTCCGGGCCGACCGGGTGCTGGCCGCCGAGACCACCGACGAGGCGGTGCGCCGCCGCGCCGGGGTGGGGCTCGGGGACGCCTGGGCGGTGCTGCGCGAGCAGGTGGAGCGGCTGCCGAAGGAGCTGCCGGTCCGGGTGCGGGTGCGGCGCGGGCGGCTGGACATGTTCGTCCGCATCCACGGCGGCCGGGTCACCGCGCCGCCGCCGGAGGCGGGCGCCGGGCCGGCCGAGGAGTGGGTCGAGGTGGCGATGGTCTTCCCGGCGCCGGCGGCCGTCCGTGCGCTGCTCGCCTTCGGCGCGGACGTCGAGGTGCTGGCCCCGCTCGCGGCCCGCCGCGAGCTGGCCCGGGCGGCGGCGGACGCCCTGCGGCTGTACCAGGACCAGTGATCCGCCGGACAGACCCTAGGAGTTCGGGGCGGGGCGGACGACGTCCTGGTAGTGGCCGAGCGAGATCGCCGCGAAGTTGTGCAGGCTGTCGGTGCCCTCGGTGAAGTAGCCGTTGTGGCCGGCCGCTCGGGCCGAGGAGATCTGCTCGGCGCCGAAGCCGCCGGCGGTCGGGTCGGCGCCGTGGCCGAGGCCGCCGACCTCCAGGTACGGGACGTTGCCGATCCAGTCGGTGGGGTTGCGGGTGGCCCAGACGTGCACGCCGGTGCCCAGCTCGCTGGTGCTCTGCACGCCCATGCCGGGGCTGCCGAACACCATCAGGTCGGTGATCCCGGAGGTGTCGGAGGGCGAGGCGGCCGCGCGCGGGATCTCGGGGGCGGCGTTGCCGCAGACCACGGAGCCGTACGAGTGGCAGAGCAGGGCCGGGGGTGCGTCCGGCCGGGTGGTCTCCTTGAGCCCGGCGAGCAGCCGCTGCAGCCGGGGCGCGCCGACGTCGGCGAGCCGGGAGGTGACGGCGTCCGGGCCGAGGCCGGACGGGGTGACGTAGCCGGTCCAGGCGATCACCGCGGTGCGGGTGTTCGGCGCCTGCCGCTGCTCCTCGGTGTGCAGGGCGCGGGCCATGCCGGCCGGGGAACGCAGCGGTTCGGGGGCCTGGTCGAAGTGGCCGAGGTCGGCGTCCGAGCCGGGGACGACGACGGAGATCCGCTCGGCGTCGGCGAGGTCGCCCCACACCTCGGTGATCAGGCCGCGGCCGCGCGGGTCGAAGGCGAGGATCTGCCGGTCGGGGCCGAGCAGGTGCTCGACGTCGTTGGCGCGGGAGACGGCCAGCTCGCGGGTGTCGGCGTCGAGCTTGTGGTCGGCGGCGCGGGCCCGGGCGCTGTCGCGTTCGGCGGCCAGCGCGATCTTGTTGGCGCGGTAGCGCAGGTCCAGCGGGGCGCCGTCGAAGTTGCCGACGACCAGCGGGTAGTCCCGGATCAGCCGGTCCAGCTCGGTGGGGGCGAGCGAGGCGAAGAACGCGGCGGCAGCGGCCGGGGTGGTGGTGGCCGGGTCGGGCAGGGTGCGGTCGAAGCTGTGGTCCTGGACCCAGGCGGCGCTGCCGGCCGGGGGTGTGGAGATCGCCAGCTGCTCGGTGGAGGCGGCCGCCTGGGCCGCCGCGGCGCCGGCGTCGGCGAGCACGGCACAGCCCGCGAACGCCCCGATCAGTACCCGCTTCCAGCGCCGACGGTTGCGCACCGCACCAACTCCCTTAGGGCCCGTCACCGTTTCTCGGGCGGTGCCCGGAGGTGCGATGAGACTGCCTGCTTCCCTGCGCAAGCGTAGGGTGCCCGGAGAGGTGACGCGCCCGCCCAAACTGTGGGATGGCTCACATGAACCGGCGGTGTCGTTTCAGCGTCACAGAGTGGCCCGCACGTCGAATTCGCGCACCATCCGCTTGGGCGCCGTGCGCCGCCAGGCCTCGACGACGAGGTCGCGCAGCTCCTCCGGATCGACCAGGTCCAGCTGGACGCTCACCCAGCCGTGCCGCCCGACGTACGGCGCGCTGGAGAACACCTCGGGCTCGGCGGCGAGCAGTTCGGCCTGGTCCTCGGGGGAGGCCTTGACGGTGACGGAACGGCCCCCGGGCGCGCCCATCGCGAAGATCCGGCCGCGGATCCGCAGGGTCTCGATGTCCCAGGTCGGCTCCTGTGCGGCCTCCGGCAGGGCGAGCGCCATCGCGCGGAACTCCTCGAACGTCACCATGCCCGCAGCGTAGGGCAGGGGACCGACAGCGCGCCCCCCGGTGCACGCGGGGCGCACCGGGGGGCGGGTGGCCCGGGCCGGGCGGGTCAGAGCAGCGAGGACCAGGCGTCGCAGGAACGGTCGCCGGAGACCAGCCGGTCCGGGTGGCCGCTGCCGTCGGCGATCGAGATCCGGCGGTAGCTCTGGCCGGAGAAGCACCAGAACTCGCTCCGGCCGCCGACCCGCTGGCAGTCCGGGACGGGCAGGAAGCAGTCCACCCGGCTCAGGCCGTTCAGCGAGCCCCACTGGGAGAGTTCGCGGTCGGTGCGCTCGCACACGTCGGTGTGCGCGGCGCCGTCGGCCACCGAGATCAGCCGGTAGCGCTGGCGGCCGCCGGTGGTGTGGAACGCCCAGTACCAGCTCTTGCCGCCGACCCGCTGCTGGTCGGGGACGGGCAGGAAGCAGTCCATCCGGTCGACGCCGCCCAGCGAGTTCCAGGCGCCGAGGTCGCGGTCCTGGCGCTCCACGGCGCTGGTCGTGGATCCGCCGCCGCAGGTGATCGAGACGGCCCGGTACTGCTGGCGGCCGGCGGTGCTGTGGAACACCCAGTACCAGCTCTTGCCGTCCGGGTTCTGGAGGTCGGGCATCGGCAGGACGCAGTCGACCCGCCCGACGCCCTGCAGACACGTCCAGGCCGTCAGCCCGGTGTCGCCGTCGACCATACGGTCGGTGTGGGAGGAGCCGTCGGCCACCGAGATCCGGCGGCACCGGTCGGCGTGGAACACCCAGTACTGGCTCTGGCCGCCCCTGCGCTGCTGGTCCGGCACGGCGAGGAACTCGTCGCAGGGGTACGCCTTGCCGGAGGCGGCCTGGCCGCCGCCACCCTGCTGGGTCTGCCCGGTGGTCTGGCCGGATCCGCCGGTGAGCCGCCCGTCGCAGAGCGCCTTCAGGGTGCTGACGGACGGCATGAAGGCGTACACCGAGCCGGTGGTCCGGACGAACTGCTGGAAGCTCAGCAGGGTGTGCTTGACCGTGCCGTCCGGATCCCGGCTCTCGAAGTCGACGTCCGGGGCCTCCTGGGTGACCGGGTCCTTGCCGGGCACCGGGTTGCGCTTGGGCGGGAAGTCCGGCTGGTCCATCCAGTCGGCCTGGATGAACTCGAACTGCCGGGCGATGTCCGCCTGGTAGCAGATGAACAGCAGGCCGCGCGGGTCGTCGGGGCCGCCCGGGCCCTCCGAGGCCGGGTCGAACGGCGAGCCGTACGGGGTGCCGCGGCGCATGATCCGACGGCCGTCGAGGGCGTTCGGGTCGAACGGCGGGTGGCTCGGGTCCTCCTGGAGGGCGGCGCGCGGGCTGGTCTTGCGCAGGTGCGACCAGAGCGGCGTGACCAGGCCCTCCAGGTCGTCCCGGAAGTCGAAGTCGTTGTCGTTGGACGAGGTCGGGTCGTTCGGGGTGTCCCGGTCCTGGTGCTTGCAGACCGGGGCGCCGGAGCGCCAGCGGCCGACCATCCGGGCGGCCAGCCACTCGGTGGTGGCGTTGTCCGGAACGGCCTTGGCGAGTCGCAGCTCCTGGAGCTTGACCGAGACCTGCGACCACCAGCCGGGGACGTCCTGGGCGAGCCGGCGGACCACCTGGAAGGAGCCGTTGCGCGTCCAGTCCGGGTACTGGTCCTTGGGGAAGCTGAACGGGTCGTTGTCCTCGCCGCAGATGAACTCGCCGGCCGGGATGATCCGGGTGCCCCGGTGGCCCTCGACCTCGTCCGGGTTGTTCGGGTCAGGCCGGTCGAAGAAGCGCACGCCGGGCTCGCTGATGCCGTCCTTGAAACCGAAGTGCTCCTTGCCGCGGCGGCTGCCCAGCAGGGTCTGGGCGTTCTGCTGGTAGGCGATCAGGACCCGGGCCTCGGCGGCCGCGATGCGCTGGGCCTCGATGGCCGCCTGGAGGTCCTTCTCGCTGTCCGCGGAGATCTTCAGCAGCGCGTGGACCGGCTGGTTCCTGCCGTTGCCGAACAGCCAGTTCTCCGGGGAGTTGTCGCCGCTGTCGCCGAGTGCGCCGGCCCGCTGCGCCGAGCCCTCCTTGAACGCCTCCAGGCCGCTGCCGATCGGCGGGGCCTGCGCGAACGGGTCGGTGGCGGAGAGCATCCGCATGCCCTCGTAGGTGAAGCTGACGCCCAGCCAGGTGGCCGTCAGCGACTTGGGGTCGTCGCCGCCGGAGGCGCTCCTGGCCTCGCTGAACGCATCGTTGAACGTGGCGACCTGGCGGGTGGTGGCGATCTGCGGGACCAGCCGGCGCAGCCAGTCGCGGGCGCGCGCCGCGTCCTCGAACTTGAGGAACAGGACGCTGACGTTGTCCTTCCGGAAGCCGGCCAGGATGTCGCCCTGGATCTCGTCGCTCTGGCGCAGCCGCAGGTCGGTGGCCGTGGGGGTGCTCATGGGTGGGTCTTTCCTTCGCTGGGGGGGGCGGTTCGGGGATCAGGCCGAGGAGCTGAGCTGGACCCACTGCGCGACGCTGGGCACGCCCTGGTCGTTGAGCAGGAAGAGCATGTACCAGCCGGGCGGCGCGGCCTTGGCGTCCGGCGGGGCCTGGAACTCCAGCCGGTTGCCGGCCCGGCTGGTGAGCCGCAGCTCGATGTGGCGCTGGCTGGTGTTGACCGAGTGGGTCGAGGTGGTCGGCGCCAGCAGGACGGCCTTGGCGGCGAGCCCCGGGGTGGTGCTGGTGACGGTGAACTTCTTGTCGTAGCCGACCGGGGTGGTCGGCGCCCGGTCCAGCTGGGGCCGGTTGCCCTGGTTCAGGTAGGCGGGCTCGTAGATCTCGATGGTGCCGTTCATGGTGACGGGCCCCGTCGTGCCGGGGATGCCGCTCACCGTGCCGTTGACGTCCGGGTTGTTGGCGAGCTGCTGGAGCTCGTCGCCGGTCACCATCACGCGCCCGTCGGGCAGGACCACGGCGTTGGAGTGGTAGCCGCGCGGGAGCCGCTGGACCGGGCCGAGCTTCCAGTTGCCCTGGTCGTCGCGCAGTTCGACCTGGCGGTACTTGAGGTCGGCGTTGGGGTTGTACGGGCCGTTGCCGTAGTCGCGGATGTCGTACGCGCCGTTGACGGTCATCAGCCGGCCGTTGGGCAGCAGGAGGGTGTCGTCCTGGGTGCGGCCGAAGGCGCGGGACTTCTCGGCGGTCCAACTGCCGTTGGAGAAGCGCAGGGTGCTCGGGTTGTCGCGGTCGCCGCCGAGGATCAGGGCGGAGTCCGGGCCGTTGACGCCGCCGGGCAGCATGACGGCGGAGCCGTAGTTGCGCGGGCGGCCGTCCGGGCGGGCGGTGAGGTCGCTGCGGGACTCGGCGACCGGGTCGAACCTCCACTGCTCGGTGGGCTGGCGGCCGAAGCCGTAGACGTTGCCGTCGTTGAGCGAGAACAGGTGCGGGTAGTCCGTGGTGAACGGGGCGTCGGCCTTGAAGCGCTCCACGGGGGTGTTCTTCGGGGTGTCGTTCTTGCCCTGGGGGACGGGGAAGCCCTTGGCGGGGAAGCGCTCGACCACCGGGGTCGGGGTGCCGTGGCCGAGTTCGGACTGGCCGGACATGATCAGCTGCCGGCCGTCGGCGCCGGTCACCACCGAGGGGTACCAGCGGCCGACCGACATGTCGGGGTTGCGGGTCCAGGTCTCGGTCCACGGGTCGAAGACCAGCGACAGCTTGGCGCCGGTGCCGCCGTTGCCGCCGAGGTTCCCGCCGAAGACGCCGAGCATGCCGTTGGGCAGGAAGGAGTGGCCGGAGCAGAAGAACGGCACCGGGCGGGGCTCGTTGAGGCCGTCCGGCATGTCGGAGACCGGCGGGGTGACCTGCTTGAAGGCGTCCTTGCCGGTGCCCTTGGCCGGGTCCCAGAGGAAGGCCCGGCCGGCGTTCTCCTTGCCGGTGGTCTGGGTGGGGGCGGGTTCCTTCTCCGGGTTGGACTCGATCCGCTCGAAGGAGAACAGCAGCACCTTGCCGGTCGGCAGCAGCGCGACGTGGTCGCCGAAGTCGGGGGAGGAGAAGTACTCCTTGAACGTGCCGAACACCGCCGGGTCGAAGCCGGCGTTGGTGCTGGCCTGGGAGGCCGTCAGCGCGTTGTACCGGTTGGTGCGGGTGGTCTGCGGGTAGTCGCCGATGCCGCGGATGGCGGCGCGGGCCCGGGCGTGCTCCTCGGCGTGCTCGGGGCCGAGCGCGGCGACCTCGTCGTCCCGCATCTCGGCCATCACCCGGGGGGAGGCGATGTGCGGGGTGAGGTCGTTCTGGCCGGGGGTGGCCGGGCCGCCGTGGGCGGCGGCCGGGCCGACGGCGGCGAGCAGGGTGCCGGTGGTCACCGCGCAGACCACGGCGGTGGCCGACAGCCGGCGGCGGGCCCGGCGCCGTGGCTGCGGTGCGGACGGGGACATGGATCTCCTCGGGGAGGGGGTGGGCGGGGAGGGTGGCGAATGCGGACGGACGGGCCGTGGGCGGGCGCGGTCCAGCGATGGTCGCCGACCGTCACAGGAGATCACAGTGCGTGGTGGTTCGCATGCGGATGCATTCGCTGCGGACCCCCGCGACGGGCGGCCCCGGAGTGGCCGTGGATCGGTCCCGGAACGGCCGGGGGGGGGGGGGGCGGCGGGGCGCGCGGTGCGGGGGGTGTGGTGCGCGCCCCGCCGGCGGGTCGCGGGGCTCCCGGTCGCGCCCCCCCCCCTCCGGTGCCTCACTCTCCGGCGCAGGTCACACCATGCCCAGCGCGTACGCGGCGAACAGCGCCGCACCCGCCGCGGCCAGCGCCTTCCCGGCCCGGGAGAAGGCCGTCCACGGCCCGTCGAACCGCCGGGTGAACCACCCGATCGCCACCAGCACGGCCCCGAACAGCGGAAGCAGCGCCACCCGGGCGGCCACCCAGCCGATCGAGTCCGGCGCGGTGGTCAGCCCCGGCACGGCGCCCAGGCCGGCCGCGCCGGGCACCGCCACCGCGAGCATCGCGCTCTGGTGCCAGCAGAAGATCGTCATCGCCGAGAGGTTGACCGCCACCACCGGCAGCCACAGCAGCGGACGGCGGGTCAGCAGCCGGCCCAGCCGATCCCGCAGCAGCACCGCGGCGCCGCACTGCGTCGCCGCCAGGGCCAGCACCAGCAGGGACGGCGGGTGCGAGTTGGTCCGCTCCATCCCGGGCACCCCGACCATGCTGGCCGGGTAGTGGAACGCCAGCAGCAGCGTGGCGAACAGCGCGCCGCCGCCGACCAGCAGCACCCGGGCCACCGGGCGGCCGAGCCGGCCCTGCGCCCACAGCACGCCCAGCTGGTAGCCGAACAGCCAGCCCGGCAGGATGTTCAACAGCCCGACCCAGGACGGCACCGCCTCCGCCCACGGCCCGTACCGCAGCAGGTCGACGGCGGCGACGGCGGCCACCAGGACGCCCGCCGACCAGCCGCCCAGCCGGCGCCCGGCCGCCACGCACAGCGGGGTGAGCGCGGTCAGCCCCAGGTAGACCGCGATGTACCAGAGCGGCTGCACCACCAGCGTCGCGCCGGTCCGCACGGTGTCCCCGGGGACGCCGAGCGCGGGCAGCAGCGCGATCAGCAGCGCCCAGACGGCCGTCACCCCCAGCACCGGGCGCAGCAGCCGCACCGACCGGCCGCGCAGCCAGCCCAGGTACGTCACGCCCTTGGCCCGGGCCCGCTCCAGCGACTGGACCGAGGAGTGGCCGCCGACCAGGAAGAACACCCCGAGCATCTGGAGCACCCAGCTGATCGGGGCGAGGCCGCCGAGCGAGGAGAGCGGGCTCGCGTTGTGCAGGGCGCCGTCGGCGGAGAGCGTGAAGCCGCCGAGCAGCCAGTGCCCGACCGGTACGGCGAGCAGGGCGAGGGCGCGCAGCCCGTCCAGGGCGCGGTCGCGGGTCTCGGGGGTGCGGGCGTCGACCTGGTGGGCGGCGCGGCGCAGGGCGGTCAGCGGGTGGGCCATGGCGGTGCTCCTTTCGGTGAGGCGGTCAGCGGTCGAGGCCGAGGGCGATGGCGGCGAAGGCGGTGAGCGAGGCGGTGCCGGGGGCGAAGTAGCCGGCGTGGCCCTCGGATCCGGTGGCGGGCAGCGGGTGGGCGCCGAAGCCGGGGGCGGTCGGGTCGGCGCCGTGGCCGAGGCCGAGCACCGAGACGTAGGGGACCCGGCCGATCCAGTCGGAGTCGTTGCGGGCGGTGGCCCAGAGCGGGACGCGCGGGTCGAGGGCGGCGGCCGAGCCGACGCCCATCCCGGGCGAGCCGAGGACGACCACGCCGGAGGCCTGGTCGGGCCCGGGGCGGGCCAGCCCGCAGACCACCGAGCCGTAGCTGTGGCAGAACACCGTGGCCGGGGCCTGCGGGCGGGTGGTGACGGCGAGTCCGTCGAGCAGCCGGGTGAGCCGCGTGGCCCCGGCCCGGGCCAGGTCCTCGGTGGCGGCGCCCAGGCCGATCCCGACCGGGGTGGTGTAGCCGGTCCAGGCGATCACGGCGCTCTGCCGGTCGGTGGCCCGGTGGAGCGAGCGGGCCATGCCGGCGGGGGTGCCGTACGAGCCGGGGGAGCGGTCGAAGTTCTCCAGGTCGTTGTCCGAGCCGGGGACGACGACGGCGGTGTGGCGGGCGGTGGCGAGGTCGCCGAAGACCTCGGCGACCTCGCCGCGATCGCGCGGGTCGAAGACGAGGATCCGGCGGTCGCCGTCCAGCAGGGCGCGGTAGCGCTCGGCGCGGGTGCGGGCCTGCTCGTGGTCCTGCGGGGTGAGCGCAGGGTCGGTGGCCCGGGCGAGTTCGCGGCCGAGCTCCGCGGTGAGGGCCAGGGTGTTGGCCCGGTACCGGAGTTGGACCGGGGCGCCGTCCAGGTTGCCGACCACCAGCGGGTGCCGGACGGCCAGCGCGTCCTGCTGCGCGGGCGTCAACTCGGCGAAGAACGCGGCGACTTCGGCCGGGGTGGCGGTGGCCGGGTCGGGCGGGTGGAGGCCGAGCGCGGTGTCGGCCACCCAGGCTGCGCTGCCCGGCGGCGGGCCGGTGACGGCCTGTTGGGCGTCCGTGGAGAAGCCGCCGAGACCGAGCACCGCGGCCAGCATCACCGTACTGGCCGCGATGGCTCTCTTGACCCGAAACTTCCCCATGTCCGGCCCCTCCCTGATCCGTTCGACTTCGACGGAAAGGAAGGTAGAAATGCGACGGCCCCGCGGACGTCACACCGCGGGGCCAACTCCCGGGTGCTACCGGGGTACTACTCGGGGTATCGCTCGGGGTACCACGGGGGGTGTCTCCGGACCGGAGCCGTCGGGCTGGACCCGCCGAGGGTCACCGGACCGGCGTCACTGGCCGGGCGTCACGAGGCCGGACTCGTAGGCGAGGACGACGGCCTGGGCGCGGTCGCGCAGGTCGAGCTTGGCGAGGATGCGCCCGATGTGGGTCTTGACGGTCTGCTCGGCCAGGACCAGCCGGCCGGCTATCTCCTGGTTGGACAGGCCGCGGGCGATCAGCTCCAGCACCTCGGTCTCACGCGGGGTGAGGCCGTTGAGCCGCAGTTTGGGGTCGCGCCGCCGGGCCGGCCGGTTGCGGGCGAAGTCCTCGATCAGCCGGCGGGTCACCGAGGGGGCGAGCAGCGCCTCGCCGGCCGAGACCACCCGGACCGCGGAGATCAGGTCGGCCGGCGGGGCGTCCTTGAGCAGGAAGCCGCTGGCCCCGGCGCGCAGCGCCTCGTACACGTAGTCGTCCACGTCGAAGGTGGTCAGCATCATCACCTTGGGCCGGTGCGCGCCGGGGACGGCGGGGTCGAGCAGTCGGCGGGCGGCCTCCAGGCCGTCCATGACGGGCATGCGGACGTCCATCAGCACCAGGTCCGGGTGGGTGCGGCCGCTCACCTCCAGGGCCTGCGCGCCGTCGGCCGCGTCCCCCACCACGTCGATGTCGCTCTGGGCGTTGAGCAGGGCGGCGAAGCCGGCCCGCACCATGGCCTGGTCGTCGACGATGATCACGCGGATGGTCATGCGGGCTTCTCCCGGGGGGTTTCGAGGGGCAGGACGGCGGCGACCTTGTAGCCGCCGTCCGGCATCGGGCCGGTCTCCAGCCTGCCACCGACCAGCCGGGCGCGTTCCCGCATTCCGATCAGTCCCTGTCCGGTGCCCTCCATGGAGGCCTCCAGCGACTCGGTGTGCTGGGGCGGGGGCGTGTTCACCACGGTCAGCAGCAGGGTGGCGCCCTCGTCGACCAGGGATATCCGGGCCCGCGAGCCGGGCGCGTGGCGCACCACGTTGGCCAGCGCCTCCTGCACGATCCGGTACGCGGACAGGGCGACCGCCTTCGGCACCGCCTCGGCCAGCCCCGGATCCACCGTCAGTTCGGCCGGGACCCCGGCCCGTCCCACCGTCTCGATCAGCTGCGGCAGTTGCTCGATCCCGGGCTGCGGCACCTTCTCGGCGGCGGACTCCTCGCTGCGCAGCACGCCCAGCAGTCGGCGCATCTCGGTCAGCGACTCGCGGGCGGTGCCGGCGATGGCGGTGAACTCCTCGGTGGCCGCGGCCGGTACGCCGGTGATCCGGTACGGCGCGCTGGCCGCCTGCACGGCGATCACCGACATGTGGTGGGCGACCACGTCGTGCAGTTCCCTCGCGATCCGGGCGCGCTCCTCCAGCAGGGTGCGCCGCTCGCGTTCGGCCTCACTGATGTGCTCCTGTTCGGCGAGCAGCCGGCGGGCCTCGGCGCGGTCCTGGACGGCCCAGCCGAGCAGCAGGGCGGCGCCGCCGAGGGCGACCAGCAGCATGGTGGTGCCGTCGTCGGCGTGCGGGAAGCCGAGCGTGGTGGTGAGGAGGGTGAGCAGGATCGTGGCGATCCAGACCGCGATCAGGGTGGCCCGGCTCTCCCGCAGCGCGAGCGCGATCAGCAGGAAGACGTACGCCAGGATCATCGGCGCCGTCCACGGCCAGGTGCCGCCGAGCTGGTGGTGCCGGGCGGTGATGGAGGCCGTGGTGACGAGGGTGGCCGCGCTGATCCACCAGGCGGCCAGCGGCCGGGTGATGGCGAGCAGCAGCGGCGCGGTCTGGGCGATGGTGAGCGCGCCGGCGATGGGCACGGCGACGCCGTAGAAGTCGACCAGGGCGACGATCCCGGTGGGGATCAGCGAGGCCTGCATGATCAGCGCGACGACGTACGGCAGTCGGCGCAGCCAGGCCCGGGGCGAGTCCCCGAGCAGCGGGGTGGACCCGCCGGTCGGGGTGGTGAGGTGGTGCCGGAGCGAGCGGAGCAGCCGGAGGGCCTGCGCGCGGACTTCGGTCGTGGTGATCGTCTTCATCGCGGGCCAGCCTAAGAGGGTGCCGACCGCCCGTCGTCGCACTGGGGTCGAACATCGGAGTGCTACCGGAGTAGGGGGTGCTACCCGGGTACTACTGCTCCCGGCACGGTTCCGGGGCCGGGAGCGGTGCCCGCGGTACTACTGCGGGCCGGTACTACTGCGGGCCGGTATTGCTGCGGGCCGGTACTACCGCGTGGCCGGTGCTACTGCGGGCCGGTGCGCCAGTGGCCGGCCAGGGCCGGGCCGAGCTGGTCGAAGTGGCGCTCGATGACGGCGACCATGCCCTCGGGCCCGGCGGGCTCCTGGTCGGGGGTCCAGGACAGGTGGGCGGCGCGCAGCACGCTGCCGAAGACGGCGGCGAGCACGGTGGGCCGCAGGTCCTCGGCCGGGTCGAGGCCCTCGCGTTCGGCGATTACCCGGACGACCACCCGTTCCTGCTCGGTGACCCGGCGCAGGTGGGTGGCGAGCAGGGTGGGGGTCTCCTCGATCATCCGCATCAGTTCGAGGGCGGTGGTGATCGAGCGGGGGCCGCTGCGGTGTTCGGCGCCGAGTTCGCGCCAGGACTGGACGATCGCGGCGCGCAGGGCCTGGAGCGGGGACTCGTGGGCCGGGCGGCGGCACAGGCACTCGATGAAGTAGTCCTCGGCGTCGGCCATCACGGCGAGCGCGACCTCGTCCTTGTTGGCGAAGTAGCGGAAGAAGGTGCGCTGGGAGACCTCGACGGCGGAGGCGATCTCGTCGACGGTGGTGCGGGCGAAGCCCTGGCCGAGGAAGAGCACGTGGGCGGCCTGGACGAGGGCGTCCCTGGTCTGCTGCTTCTTGCGCTCGCGAAGCCCTGGCAGCCGTTCGGGGGTGCCCGGGGCGGCGGTGGGGGTGGGGGTGCGAGCGGCCATGGCGGGGCCTTCCGAGCGCGTGCGGGCGGGGTGAGGAGCACAACCTTAGCGCTCTGACAAATGTCAGCCAGAGCCAGAAGTCAGTGTTTGCCGAATGTCAGTGGCTGACATAATCTGCCGGAAGTGGCGCTCGCCGACCGGGCACTCGTGGGGACGGGTGGGTCGCGGCGCCACGCCCACGTTCCGTTCTCTGCCATGCCCCCGGAGGGCCCCAGATGAGCCAGTCCGTCGTCAAGAACGCCAAGGCGGACGTCCCGCCGCAGCGCACGCCACCGGGCGGGGGAGGGCTCAAGGGGCACCCCTGGCTGACCCTGCTGACCGTCGCGGTCGGCGTGATGATGGTCGCCCTGGACGGCACGATCGTCGCCATCGCCAACCCCGTCATCCAGGCGGACCTGAAGGCCGCGCCCTCCGAGATCCAGTGGGTGACCAGCGGCTACCTGCTGGCCCTGGCGGTCTTCCTGATCACGGCCGGCAAGATCGGCGACCGGTTCGGCCACAAGAACACCTTCCTGGTCGGCGCCGTCGGCTTCGCCGCCACCTCGGCCGCGATCGGCTTCGCCGGCAACATCCAGACCGTGATCGCCTTCCGGGTGCTCCAGGGCCTGTTCGGCGCGCTGCTCCAGCCGGCCGCGCTCGGCCTGCTGCGCGGCGCCTTCCCGGCCGAGAAGCTCAACATGGCGATCGGCATCTGGGGCGGTGTGATCGGCGCCTCCACCGCGGCCGGCCCGATCGTCGGCGGCCTGCTGGTCGAGCACGTCAACTGGGAGTCGGTCTTCTTCATCAACATCCCGGTCGGCCTGATCGCGCTCGGCCTCGGCCTGTGGATCCTCAAGGACGTACGGGCCGAGAAGGCCGCCAAGTCCTTCGACCTGCCCGGGATCGCGCTGCTCTCGGTGGCGATGTTCGCGCTGGTCTTCGGCATCATCAAGGCCCCCGAGTGGGGCTGGGGCGACGCCCGCACGCTGCTGTTCCTGGGCGGCGCGGTGGTCCTGATGGTGCTCTTCGCGTTCTGGCAGGCCCGGGCGAAGGAGCCGCTGATCCCGCTCAGCCTGTTCCGTTCGGTGCCGCTGTCGGCGGGCACCCTGCTGATGGTGCTGATGGCCTTCGCGTTCTTCGGCGCGATCTTCTTCGTGACCTTCTACTTGCAGAACGTGCACGGGATGTCGCCGGTGTCCGCCGGCGTCCACCTGCTGCCGATGACCGGCATGATGATCATCGGTTCGCCGGTGGCGGGCATCGCGATCGGCAAGCTCGGCCCGCGGATCCCGATCGTGGCCGGCATGCTGATCACCACCACCGCGATGTTCGGCATGTCCACCCTGGACGCGGGCTCCGGCACCGGCGTGATGTCGCTCTGGTTCGTCCTGATGGGCCTCGGCATCAGCCCGGTCATGGTCGGCGCCACCGAGGTGATCGTCGGCAACGCCCCGCTGGAGCTGTCCGGTGTGGCCGGCGGCCTCCAGCAGGCCGCGATGCAGGTCGGCGGCAGCCTCGGCACCGCGGTGCTCGGCGCGCTGATGGCGGCCAAGGTCGGGGACGTGCTGCCCGGCAACTGGGCCAAGGCCGGCCTGCCGCCGGTCCAGGGCGCCGAGGCCGAGGGCCTCAAGCAGGCCGCGCAGCTCGGCATCGCCCCGCCGGCCCCGGCCGGCACCCCGCAGCAGGCGGTGGACGCGATGGCCGGGGCCGTGCACGACTCCTTCGTCAGCGGCATGTCGCTCGCCTTCGCGGTCGCCGCCGTGGTGGCCTTCGGCGCCGCGGTGCTCGGCCTGCTCACCCGCCGCGGCACCGTCGACGCGGGCCCGGCCGTCCACATCTGATCCCGCGCCACGTCTGATCCCCGCGCGACCAGCGGCCAGCGGCCAACGACCAGCGGCCCCGGACTCGACCGAGTCCGGGGCCGCTGCGTGCCCTCATCCGCCGCCGCGGGCCGGTGGGACCACCCGGGGGCAACCGGGTGCGCCCGGGTACGCCGAAGGGCCGGACCTCCGTGCTCGGAGGCCCGGCCCTTCAGGGTCTAGCGGGTGATCAGGCGTCGCCGCCGGCGGCGCCCGGGTCGGCCGCGGCCACGTCGAGCAGCTGGTAGCGGTCGATCGCGTCCTTCAGCGCGCTGCGGTCGACCTTGCCCTGCTTGGCGAGCTCGGTGAGCACCGCCAGGACGACCGACTGCGCGTCGATGTGGAAGAAGCGACGGGCCGCACCGCGGGTGTCGGCGAAGCCGAACCCGTCGGCGCCGAGCGACTGGTACTGACCGGGCACCCAGCGGGAGATCTGGTCCGGCACCGCGCGCATCCAGTCGGACACGGCGACGACCGGGCCCTCGGCACCCTGGAGCTTCTGGGTGACGTACGGCACGCGCTGCTGCTCCTCGGGGTGCAGCAGGTTGAACTCCTCGGCCTCCACCGCGTCGCGGCGCAGCTCGTTCCAGGAGGTCGCGGACCAGACGTCGGCCTTGACGTTCCATTCCTCGGCGAGGATGCGCTGGGCCTCCAGGGCCCACGGCACGGCCACGCCGGAGGCGAGGATCTGGGCCGGGATCTGGCCGGCGGTGCCCGGCGCGTACTTGTGCAGACCCTTGAGGATGCCCTCGACGTCCACGTTCTCGGGCTCGGCCGGCATCTTGATCGGCTCGTTGTAGACGGTCATGTAGTAGAACACGTCCTCGCCGTGCGGGTGCTCGGCACTGGTGCCGTACATCCGCCGCAGACCGTCCTGGACGATGTGCGCGATCTCGAAGCCGTACGCCGGGTCGTACGCGACGACGCCGGGGTTGGTCGAGGCCAGCAGCTGCGAGTGGCCGTCGGCGTGCTGGAGGCCCTCGCCGGTCAGCGTGGTGCGGCCGGCGGTGGCGCCGATCACGAAGCCGCGGGCCAGCTGGTCGGCCATCTGCCAGAACTGGTCGCCGGTGCGCTGGAACCCGAACATCGAGTAGAAGACGTACACCGGGATCAGCGGCTCGCCGTGGGTGGCGTAGGAGGAGCCGGCGGCGATCAGCGAGGCGGTGCAGCCGGCCTCGGAGATGCCGTCGTGCAGCATCTGGCCGGTCGGCGACTCCTTGTAGGCCAGCAGCAGGTCGCGGTCGACCGACTCGTAGGTCTGGCCGAGCGGGTTGTAGATCTTCGCCGACGGGAAGAGCGAGTCCATGCCGAAGGTGCGGTACTCGTCGGGCGCGATCGGCACGAAGCGGTTGCCGATGCCCTTGTCCCGCATGAGGTCCTTGAGCACCCGGACGAACGCCATGGTGGTGGCGATGGTCTGGTTGCCGGAGCCCTTCTTGACCGCCTTGTACGCGTCGTCGCCGGGCAGTTCCAGCTGACGCGGGCGCACCTTGCGGGTCGGCACGTAGCCGCCCAGCTCGCTGCGGCGGTCGTGCATGTACTGGATCTCTTCCGAGTCGCGGCCCGGGTGGTAGTAGGGCGGGTAGCCCTCGTCGAGCTGCTTGTCGGTGATCGGCAGGTGCAGCCGGTCGCGGAAGCGCTTCAGGTCCTCGACCGTCAGCTTCTTCATCTGGTGGGTGGCGTTGCGGCCCTCGAAGTTGGGGCCGAGCGTCCAGCCCTTGACCGTCTGGGCGAGGATGACCGTCGGCTGGCCCTGGTGCTCGCGGGCCGCCTTGAACGCCGCGTAGATCTTCTTGTGGTCGTGGCCGCCGCGACCCAGGTGCTGGACCTGCTGGTCGGTCATGCTCTCGACCATCTTGCGCAGGCGCAGGTCGCTGCCGAAGAAGTGCTCGCGGATGTACTGGCCGGTCTCGGTGGCATAGGTCTGGAACTGGCCGTCCACCGTGGTGTTCAGCTTGTTGACCAGGACGCCGTCGCGGTCCTGCGCGAGCAGCGGGTCCCAGCTGCGGTCCCAGACCAGCTTGATCACGTTCCAGCCGGCGCCCCGGAACTGGGACTCCAGCTCCTGGATGATCTTGCCGTTGCCGCGGACCGGGCCGTCCAGGCGCTGCAGGTTGCAGTTGACCACGAAGGTCAGGTTGTCGAGGCCCTCGCGCGAGGCCAGCGACAGCTGGCCCAGCGACTCCGGCTCGTCCATCTCGCCATCGCCGAGGAAGGCGTAGACCTGCGAGTCGGAGGTGTCCTTGATCCCGCGGTGCTCCAGGTAGCGGTTCATCCGGGCCTGGTAGATCGCGCCGAGCGGGCCGAGGCCCATGGACACGGTCGGGAACTCCCAGAAGTCCGGCATCAGCCGCGGGTGCGGGTAGCTGGACAGGCCGTACGGGGCCTTCGACTTCTCCTGGCGGAACGCGTCGAGCTGCCGCTCGGACAGTCGGTCCAGCAGGAACGCGCGGGCGTAGATGCCGGGGGAGGCGTGGCCCTGGAAGAAGATCTGGTCGCCGGACTCGCCCTCGGCGTCCTTGCCGCGGAAGAAGTAGTTGAAGCCGACGTCGTACAGCGACGCGGAGGAGGCGAAGGTGGCGATGTGCCCGCCCACGCCGATGCCCGGGCGCTGCGCCCGGGAGACCATCACGGCCGCGTTCCAGCGGGTCGCGTTGAGGATCTTGCGCTCGATCTCCTCGTTGCCGGGGAAGAACGGCTCGTCCTTGGTCGCGATGGTGTTGACGTAGTCCGTGCTGCGCATCTCGGGCACGGCGACACGCTTCTCGCGGGCGCGCTCGATCAGGCGGAGCATCAGGTAGCGGGCGCGCTCGCGCCCCCGCTCGTCGATGGCCGCGTCAAGCGACTCCAGCCATTCCGCGGTCTCCTCGGGATCGAAGTCCGGGACCTGACTCGGAAGGCCGCCAATGATGATCGGGTTGCGATCGGATCCGGAAGCCACGCTGTTCCTTCACTGTCGGTCGAAACTGAGGTGTGTCGCGCCGCCTCCATCGTGCTACCGCGCTCGGAGATCCGTCATCTCTACCGATCGGTAACCGTTCCGCCTGGTGGGCGGGACGGTCTGGCGGTGCGCGGTCCGGGCGACTTCGCCCGCCCCGCACACCCCCGGGTGCTACGTACAGAGGTGGTCCGACCTGGTGTCCCGGGGGCCCCCAGGGGGGGGGGCGGGGGGGTGGGGCGAAAGGTTAAAAAACCCCGCGAGGCTTTAAAAAATAGTAGCTGGCCCCCCACAAACAAAATTTGTTATAAGGG
>NZ_JBHWIR010000155.1:0-1773 GCF_042731835.1 Kitasatospora sp. NPDC059817
GCGCCCGCCCCCGGGGAGACGGACGCGCGAAGCACCGACGACTCCCCGGCCACGGCTGCCGCCGCGGCGCCGAAGTGCGCGGTGGACCGGCTGGCCGAGAACCGGCAGGTGATGCAGCCGGGCACCGCACAGGTGTCCTGGGCCATCGAGATGGCCGAGCAGGGTCTGTTGACCGGTTCCCCCTACACCCGGCCGGCCGGGTTCGCGAACCTGGGCCTGGCCGCCTTCGCACCGAACGGAGACTTCCCCAGACTGCCGCTCAAACACCCGGCGGGCGACACCTTCGACTCGGTGCCGCGCTCGGTCTACCAGGCGATCGTGGCCCAGGAAAGCAACTACAGCCAGGCGTCCTGGCACGCCCTGCCCGGCATCGCGGGCGGTGCGCTGGTCGGCGACTACTACGGCGCCGGCGGCTCCATCTCCAAGATGGACTACACCAAGGCCGACTGCGGCTACGGCCTCGGCCAGATCACCAACGGCATGTCGAAGGGCGACACGGTCTACTCGGTCAACGGCCAGACCAAGATCGCCGTCGACTACCAGGAGAACGTCTCCGCCGGTCTGCAGATCCTGGAGCGGACCTGGAACCAGCTCTACGACGCCGGCATCACCGTCAACGGTGGAAACCCGCGCTACCTGGAGAACTGGTACCTGGCCGCCTGGGCCTACAACTCCGGAATCCAGCCCACCGCCAAGTTCGGCAACACCACCGGCTGCGTGCCGAGCCCCACCTGCACCAGCGCCGAGGGCAACTGGGGCCTGGGCTGGGCCAACAACCCGCGCAACCCGGACTACCCGCCGACCCGCGCGCCGTATCTGAAGAACAGCTACGGCGACGCCGCGCACCCCGGCAGCTGGCCCTACCAGGAGCGGATCACGGGCTGGATGGGCCAGCCGATCCTCCGGTTCAACCAGCCCGCCTACACCAAGCCCGACTACCACGGCGGCAAGACCTGGCTGCAGATCCCGCCGGTCACCGCCTTCTGCACCGCCGACAACAAGTGCGACCCGACCGGCGCCGCCAACGCCAAGTACTGCACCCTGGCCAGCTTCCAGTGCTGGTGGCACCAGGCCGTCACCTTCGTACCCGACTGCTCCGCCACCTGCGCCACCAGTGCCTACACGGCGGCCGCCGGCTCGACCGAACCGGCCGTCGTCAAACCGCACCCGCACCCGCCGACCTGCGCCCTGGACTCCGCCAAGGTCGGCAACGCCGGATACGGAGCCCCGATCGTCGTCGACGAGTCGCAGCCCCAGCCACCGCTCAACCTGGTCGGCTGCGGCACGCCCGCCAACTGGTCCCAGGGCGGCACCTTCACGTACGCGTACGGGACCAACGCCGCCGGTGACAAGATCGGCGCGATCGACACCCACCAGCTCGGTGTCGGCTTCGGCGGGCGTGTCCTGTTCACCCACACCGAGGACGGCGCCAACCCGGACCTGATCAACACCGGGACCTGGACGCCGAACCTGCCCAAGCTCCAGTACTACAAGATCAAGATCCATCTCCCCTCCACGGCCGCCACCGCCTCCAACGTCGTCTACACCATCAACCCCGGCGGCGGGGTGGCACCGTGGAAGATCCGGGTGAACCAGAACTGGGGCACCGAGGAATGGGTCACCATCGGCACCTTCGCGATGCGAAACGGCGGCAACCTCCAGCTCACCAACAAGAGCGAGATCACCGGCGCCGGCAACATCAACTTCGCCGACTACGACGTCGCCTACGACGCGGTCGCCTTCATCCCGATGGGCGGCACCCCCGGCCAGCCC
>NZ_JBHWIR010000155.1:1783-6165 GCF_042731835.1 Kitasatospora sp. NPDC059817
GCCGCAAACTAAACCTCCGCCACTCACCCGCTCGCCACCGCGGGGGTCCCATACTACCCCTGGGGCGCCCCCCCGCCCCCCCCAATCGGCGGACCGCCCGGCATCCAGGACGCCCCCAAGGGCAGCAACCCCTCGTGGGTGCAGTGCGGCTGCGTACGCCGCACCGCCGGTGACCCGGTCGACACCAGCACCGGCTACTTCGGTGAGACCTTCACCGACCTCACCACCCCGGGCCGCGGCAAGCCACTCGCCTTCACCCGCACCTACGCCTCCGCCGTCGCCGACCCGGCCGGCCCGGGCGGCGCCCTGGCCGCGGACGGACCGTTCGGCTGGGGCTGGACCCACTCCTACAACCTGAGCGCCATCACCGACCCGGCCACCGGCAACGTGACGATCCGCCAGGAAGACGGCTCCCAGGTCGCCTTCGTCAACACCTCCGGAAGCTACGCACCATCGGCGCCCCGCTTCAACGCGACCCTCGCCAAGAACGGCACCGCCTACACCTTCGCCCGCAAGTCCAAGGAGATCTTCACCTTCGACGCCGGCACCGGGCACCTGCTCAGCGAGACCGACCTCGCCGGCAGCAAGGCCTCCCCGCCCTACGCCACCACCCTGGGCTACGACGCCGCCGACCACCTGGCCACCATCACCGACCCGGGCGGGCGCAGCTACACCCTCACCTGGACCGGCAACCACGTCACCGGCCTCGCCGACAGCGCGGGCCGCCAGGTGAGCTACGGCTACGACGCCAACGGCAACCTCACCGACGTCTACGGCGCCGGCACCACCCGCAACCCCGTCCTCAAGGACGACGACCACTTCCAGTACGGCTACACCGGCAACCACCTGCTCAACTCCATGCGCCAGCCGTCCCAGTACGGGTCCACCGCCACGCCGACACCAGTCGTCTCCATGACGTACGACACCGCCGGCCGCGTCCTCGTGCAGACCGATCAGGTCGGCGGCACCACGACCTTCACCTACGGGCCCGACAACGGCGGCAACCTGGTCGCAGGCCAGACCCTGGTCACCGACCCGGCCGGCCACAAGACCCTCGACACCTACCAGAACGGACTCCTGCAGTCCGAGACCAAGGGCTACGGCACCGCCGACGCGGGCACCTGGAGCTACACCTACGACCCGGTCAGCCTCGGCGTCACGGCGCAGACCGACCCCGTCGGCAACCTGCGCACCTACACCTACGACGACCACGGCAACGAGACGTCGGCCGGCGACGCCCGCGGGTTCACCACCGTCAAGTCCTACGACAGCGCGGACAACCTCCGCACCGTCATCGACCCGAGCGGACTCCGGACCTCCTACGCCTACGACGAGGCCGGCCACATCGCGACCGGCAGCGGCACCAACACCGGCAGCGAGGGCTTCGGGCTGCTCACCGGCGTCGTCCGCCAGCCGGTCGACGAATCGCTGCCGGCCCGGACCACCGCGGTGTACTACGAGGACGCGGCCCACCCGGGCGACGCGACCCGCGCGGTCGATCCGCGCGGCAACGCGAGCCGCAAGACCTACGACCCGGCCGGCGCCGTCATCAGCGCGACCGACGAACTGGGCAATGCCACCAAGTACGGGTACGACACCGCCCGAGGCCTGCTGACCTCCGAGGTGGCCCCGGACGGTGTCGCCGCCGGTACGTCACCAGGCTGCACCGCACCTGCCAAGGGCTGCACGACCTACTCCTACGACGCGTGGGGCAACCGGACCGGCGCCGTCGACCCGCTCGGCCACACCAGCACGTCCGTCTTCGACGCCGACGGGCACCGCACCTCGACGACCGACCCGAACGGCAACACCACCCACTACACGTACGACGCCCTCGGGAACCAGACCAAGGTGACGCGGCCCGACGGGACGGTGCTGACCACCGACCACAACCCCGACGGCACGGTCGCCAGGACGGTCGACGGACTCGGCGCGGCCACCGTCTACGCGTACGACGCCCAGAAGCGGCAGACCCTGCGCACCGACCCGCTGGGCCGCGCCACCGCGAACGCCTACGACGCGGCCGGACGACGCACGGCATCGACCGATCCGAGCGGACGCGCCACCGCCTTCGGCTACGACGCGAACAACCAGCCCACCTCGGTGGCGTACTCGGACACCGCCACCCCGCCAGTCACCGCGATCGGCTACGACGCGGCCGGTCGACAGAGCTCGATGACCGACGGCACCGGCACCTCCCGGCGCGCCTACGACGCCTTCGGCGAGCTGGTCTCGCTGACCGACGGCGCCGGAGCGGTCACCGGCTACGGCTATGACGAGAACGGCAACGAAACCTCGATCACCTACCCCGGTGCCGGCGCCCAGACGGTCACCCGCACCTTCGACAAGGCCAACCGCCTGACCGCGGTCAAGGACTGGAACGGAAAGACCACCGGGTTCGGGTACGACCAGGCCGGTCACTGGACGTCCACGGCCGTCCCGAACGGAACCGCTGTCACCACAACGCTCGACGACGCCGGGCAGCCGCTGGCCGACCGGCTGACCAGCGGCACCTCGACACAGGTCTCGCTCACCTACACCCGGGACAACACGGGCCGCGTCAACTCGGACACCCCGAGCGGTGTGCCGGGCAGCGCCCAGACCTACCAGTACACGGCGCTGAACCAGCTCAAGTCCGCCACCTCGGGGTCGGCCACGACCGACTACACGTACGACGCCGCCGACAACCCCGTCCGGACCGGAGCCGCCGGCCAGGCCTTCGACACGGCCAACCAGCTCTGCTGGAGCACCCCGGGCCCGGTGCCGGCCACACCGTCCTGCACCGCCCCGCCCAGTGGCGCGACCGCGTACACCTGGGACCCGCAGGGCAACCGCACGAAGGCCACCACCGGGAGCACCGCTGTCACCCACACGTACGACCAGGCGAACCGCCTGACCGGTGTGAGCAGCGGCGGGACCACCAGCGCCTACACGTACAACGGCACCGGCCTGCGGACGCGGAAGACCACCGGGACGACCACGGTCTCCTACACCTGGGACGCGCAGCAGATCCCCGACCTGCTCTCCGACGGCTCGTCCTCGTACGTCTACGGACCGGACGACCTGCCGGTCGAGCAGATCACCGGCACGGGCACCCTCTGGTTCTTCCACGACCAGCTGGGCTCCACCCGGGCCCTGACCGACGCCTCGGGCTCCGTGGCCGGAGCGTACGCCTACACGCCCTACGGCGCCGTCAGTTCCCACACGGGCTCCGCGTCGACCGCGCTGCGGTACGCGGGCCAGTACAGCGACGACGAGAGCGGCCTGGTGTACCTCCGGGCCCGCTCCTACGACCCGGCCACGGCTCAGTTCCTCAGCGTCGACCCGGTGGTCGAACAGACCCTCAGCGCATACGGCTACGCCAACGCCGATCCGCTCAACCAGACGGACCCGGCGGGGCTCTGGGGCTGGAGCAGCGTCAAGAAGTTCGCCCATGACCACTCCGACGTGATCTCGCACATCAACTCTGTCGCCACAGCTGTCTGGGCCGTCTCCGGCACGGTGGCGGTGGGCTGCGCCGTCGTGGGCGCGCTGCCCTGCGCGGCCGTCGCCGGGGGAATCTCCGGGGCAGCCTGGTTGGTGACCACCGTCACCCAGGTTGGCCTGGTGGCCGACAAGTGCAGCAGCGGAACGTCCGCCTGGGACTGCGGGGAGGCGGCCGGCTACCTGACGGCGGACGTCGCGGCGTCACCCCTCGGACTGAAGGGGCTGGGCGCTCTGAGGGGCATCCTCCCGGCCCGGACGGACAAGAGCCTGGACGTCTGGCGCAAGATCTGCGAGGGCTGACCGGCCCCGGTTCCCGGCCGGTGCACACCGGCTACGGCCAGCTCGATACTGTCCCTTCGACGCCCCCGCGGGGCCCCCCCCCGCGCGGGGGGCCCCCCCCCCCGCTCGCGGTGGCTCGCGCTCCGTACCTCTCGACGACAGGAACGGCACATGACCGACAAGGCGTTACCCCCGTCCGCGCCGATCTCCGTACGGCCGAACCCGCTCCTCGGAATGCCCCTCACGGCGGGCGGCCTGCTGATCTCCCTGCCCAAGGCGCTCGACGGCGGCCCCACGGCCCCGGTGTACGCCGCCGCGGCGGTCGTGAGCGCCCTCGCGCCCGCGCTGGTGCTCCTCCTTTCCGTCACCGTCGGCCGCGGCCGGATCACCGTCCGCCGAGGCCTGCACCGCACCTCCGTCCCGCTGGCGGAGCTGCGCTCGGTGACGGCCGAGGCGGACGCCGGCCGGGGGCCGCACACCCTCCGGCTCGAGAGCCACACCGGGGCACGCTGCCGGGTACCCCGACAGGGCCGGCGGCGGCGGGTCCGGCAGCGACTCGTGGCCCCCCGCGCAAGGGCGGCGCCACCCCGCGCGGTGCGAGAGGGCCACGCCCAACG
>NZ_JBHWIR010000155.1:6175-18527 GCF_042731835.1 Kitasatospora sp. NPDC059817
GGGGGGCCCCCCCCCCGGCCGTGCCCCCCCCCCCCGGGGGGGCCGGCGGTGTCCCCGGGTTGGGGGGGGGGGGGGGGGCCCCCGCCCGCGACTCGTGGCCGCCCTCGAACGGGCGGCTCCACCCGGCGCTGTCCGAGAGGACCAGGCCCTACGCGACCTGCTGGGCCTCCCGGGCTGACAGCGAGGATACGCAGTGGCTCCTCCAGCGGGTCCGACTCCCGGGCTGACCAACGCCGACGCCCCGGCTGCCGCGTGATCCGGGTGGTACTGGAGGTCGACGACCGTCACCGTTCGGCAGCCCCGTAGCCGTGTGGGCGAGCCGCCCGGTTCTGGCCGTGCAGCCGGCCCCGCATCAAACGAGCCCAGCCGGTCGCCGGCAACGGACAGCTGCGCGGCCATAGCCCGCGAACTCCGCCTCTCCGCAATGGCATAGCGTCCGTCAGCGCCCTCCGCCCGTCTGCCTGACGGGCTGGATGTACCGTGCCCATCGCGCACGGTGCCAGCGAACGTACTCCAGGCCGACGTCATGGCCGGGCTCCGTTTCCAGACGCTGCCGCACTGTGCCGGTCACCGTTTCCACGACGCGCAGGTCGTCGGTCAGGTAGAGGCCGCCCTGGTCGAACTGCGTGTGGCAGTTCGGGCACAGGCACAGGACGTTGCCGGTATAGTCGGGTCCGCCTTGGCTCAGCGGGCGGATATGAGCACCTTCGCTGATCGTCTGGCGTGGTCCCGGGATTCCCAGGACGCTGCCGCACATCTGGCACTGGTTGCCGTACCAGTCCTTGACGTCCTGAACGACCGCCCCGTCACGCCTGACCCGGCCCTTCCTGTCCCTTACCCCGCTGGCGGGCACCGCGGCGGGCGCGCTGGCGGCATGGAGACCACCCGGCGGGAACAGTTCTCCCAGCGGCAGGGCCTGCGGCGAGCCGGTCGCGGTCCGGACCTGCCCGCCGATCTCGTCGAGAATGCCGCCGACGAGGTCCAGGGCATCAGGGCAGAGCAATCGGGCCCGATCCCGGCCAGAACGAGCAACCAGGGACCATGCCGCCTCGATGTGGCCGCCGGTGATCACGTCCGTGTCCTCGGCGAGGGCGAGCGCTGCCGCGATCCGGTGGGTGTGGGCGTCCAGTCGGACGAACTGGTCCTCCGGCAGGGACTCCTGGTCGTCGAAGCGAGCAGCGCTGAGCTGGACCGGCCAAAACTTCGCGGCGGCCTCACCCGTCATCGTGAACTGCACCTGTTGGTGCGACAGGCTGTCGTAGATCCGGGCGAGGCCCTCGACGGCCTGGGAAGCCACCGGCACTATCCGGCGGCCGGGGAGCGTGGCGCCGGGGATTACCTCTTTCCGGCGGAAGACCAGGAATCTGCTGGAGGAGGCCGCTTCCGTCTGTGCTCTGTACCTCCAGTCGCCCGCCGGCATCTCCCACAGCACCCCGATCTTGGGGGCCTCCCCCGCCTGGCCGCCCGCGCGCGAACGACGCTGATGTTCGAGGTTGCGGTACTCGTCGCCGTCCCAGGCCGTACGCAACGCGTACGCGAGGGAGTCATCGGAAAACGTCCTCGACGGGCGGTGCTTGACAGGGCTGCCGGTGAGCAGCAGAGAGAAGCCGGTGCCGGGCCGGGTACTCCGGGCGGACCGGCGCCAAGCGGCCCGCAGCCTGTCCGTGGTGGTGATGTCGTGGTGGCTGGTGAGCCGGCGAAAACGGCTGGAGTCCATACCGGCTGTGGCCAGGGCCGTGACCAGTGGAGGCCGGGCGTCGTCGGCCAGGAAGGCTCCCCACACCAGACAAGGCCATTCCATGTGGCCGACCGGCAGGACCGCCGAGGGGGCCACGGCGGCCGCCCACCAGCACAGGGCCGCCGCATAGACGTCCTCGGTGTGGATACCGTCCTGCAGCCCTGCCTGCCGCGCGATATCTCCCAACGGACCGCACATCACCACATCCGACACTGCGCCCTCCCCCTGTCTGCCATGCCACCCGGCCCTGGTGAACATCTATCACCCGTCACCGACAGAAGCCGTCCGGTGGCTGCCTCTCGTCCGGAGGCCCCCGTGGTCCCGGACGGCGACCGCAGCCGGGGGCGCAGCGGGCCCGGGACAAGGCCGGCGTCGAGCGATCCCCGGAGATCCCAGACGGGCAGCGAGGAGCACCACCAGGCCGACGGCCGACACCGGAGTGCCAAGGAAGGCTCTTGTGTCAGGCCCGGCAGCAGGACTCGCCCGGGTGGCTGTCGATCGCGGCCAGCAGGTCCTGAGCCGCTACTCGCACCGCAGGGTCGCTGTCGTGGGTCAGCCGGTCCGCTGTCGGTCGGCGGCTCAGCACGGTCTGGTGGGCTTCCAGTTGCACCTTCGGCTGCCGCGGATTGCCGTGTTCGAGGATCGTCTGCAGCAACTCGATCACCCCGGCCCGCGACGTCACGGTCTCGGTGACCGCGAGGTCCCACAGAAAGGGAGCAGCGGCGGCAGTCGCATCGAAGACCGCCAACTCACCAATCCACAGGGCGAGATCGCTCAGGGCTGCCGCACTCGCGAGGGCGTCGCCCCATGCGATCCGCGACAGCACGCCGGGAACATCTGCCGCAGATCCATAGGCATGCTTCAACTCGTCCCAGCGCACACGGCTTACGCCCTTGAGAATCGTCCCCACCCAAGCACTCCAGTCCACTCGTCAGACCTATGGTCCGGTCGGACTCATTCCACCTCGCCGACCGCCATGACCGCGAGTCCGGGCCGACACGACGCATGGGCACTCTCCGCGGGCGAGGCCGGCGCCGTGGTGGAGAGCGCGAATGCCGTCATGGCCAGTCCAGCGCATCCAGATGGCGCCGTCCGCCGGCGGGCAGTCGAGGACCGTCCGGCCCAGGGCCTGGTCGGCTGGCATCGGGGCTACTGTTCACACCGGCCAGCGGAACGTTTCCCCCCGCACCCGCACCCCCCAACCGGGCCGACGGCGGCTGGTCGACCCGACCGGGCCGCTCCCCCGTCGCGTGGTGCTGATCCTCCCTTCTCCACTTGCCCACTGACATCCAGCGGGGCCACCCCGGAGGCGGACAGGTCCTTGGTGAGCACACGAGCGCCGCCAGCCTGTAGTCCTCGGACAGGGGCCAGTTGTCCGCCCTCATGATCGGCACCAGCCCGGCCTGGACGGCACGGTCCTTGGGACCGAGTGGGTCAGCACGCGGCATCGGGGCCGAATCCCGCTTCCGCGCTGCAGCGCAGAATGGTGCTCCTGACGTCGGCCGGCAGGAATTCGTCTTGGCGGGCAAGCCATTGCTCTCGGCCAGCAACAGGACAAGATCAACTCTTGATCCGAGAAGGACAGCCTTGCCGAAGACCTCGCCCGCGAACTCCAGGGTCGGAACCTGCCAGCACGTGATCAGCCGCCGCTCCGAGCCGCCTTCACGAGTCCGGGCCCTGAACTGGGCACTGCCAGTCGGCTGCATCGATCGCGTTGCCCAGCATGTCATTGAGGTGGAAGCAGTGGCCGTTGGCCCACACCGTGACCGAATCCCGCCGATGGTCGACCTGGAAGGGCTCGTCCCCACGCAACGTCCCGGACCAGGAACCGTCGCCTGCTGGTGAGTGAGTGACAATGGCGCGGGTCTGCCCCGGCGGAATCCGGTAGGTATCCGCCCAGGGCTCCACGGCCAGCTTCAGCGGCGCTTCACCGTCGTTTCCGACCAGCAGCCGCGCAGTTCCCCCAGCGAACATCTCCACCTCTTCTTGCCCTTGAGGGCGGTCTCACACGCGAACACCGTCCACAGGCGTACGCGGCCTGATCCTCACACACGTGATCACGTGTTCCAAGCCACCACCGAACTTGATCGAGCGGCTTCGGTGCCGTTCACCTGACAGCTGTTGGGTGGTTCCGATAGCCCTGGGGGCGTGAGATACGCACACGGTGGCGGGTTGACCGACGCTGGGAGGGCCGCAAGGGAGCGGGTCCGGCTCCAGGCCGTGGAACGCTTCGCAGGAGGGCAGAAGAACCGGGAGATCGCCGCCTCGTTGCGGGTCAGCGAGCGGTCCGTAAAGCGCTGGCGCCGGCAGTGGTGCGAGCGCGGCGAAGCCGGAGTTCTCTCAAAAGGAACACCGGGATAGTCGAGGCTCAGCGGCGCACAGGTCTCCAGACTGGAACGGGATTTGGATAGCGGCCCGCTGGTTCACGGCCGGGTCGACCAGCGGTGGACACTCGCGCGGATCACCGGCGACGAGGTCGAGGCGCTGGTGGCGGCCCTTCCGGCGCTGAAGCATCTGGCAGGGCTCGAAAGCCAGGACCGCGAAGGGCCGAAGCAGTGACCGGGCAGCCGGTCGGCGCGGTCGCGGCGGCGGCGTTCCCGGTGGCGCGTTCCGAGGCGCGGCTGCTGGTCCCCGCCCTGATGTTCATCGCTCTGGTCGTGGCGGCGGTCGCCAGTCTCGGGACGCCGCTCATCACCAGCGTGGCGACCTCGTTCCACGTCTCGCTCGGCAGCGCGCAGTGGACGCTGACCGTCGCGCTGCTCAGCGGCGCCGTCGCCACGCCGGTCCTGGGCCGGCTCGGAGCCGGCCCGCACCGGCGGGCCACGATCCTCGCCACGCTGGCGGTCGTCGTCGCCGGCAGCGCGCTCACCGTGCTGCCGCTGCCGTTCGCGTGGCTGCTGGCCGGCAGGGCGGCCCAGGGCGTCGGGCTCGGGCTGACGGCGCTGATGATGGGCGTGGCCCGGGACCACCTCCCCGAGGAGCGCAGCGCGGCCGTGATCGCCCTGATCTCGGTGGTCTCGATCATCGGGGCCGGCGTCGGCTACCCGCTGGCCGCACTGCTCGCCGAGCTCGGCGGGGTACGGGCCGCCTACGGCCTCGGCCTGGTCGTCACCGCCGCCGCCCTCCTGACCGCGTGGCGCTCCATGCCCGAAGCCCCCGAAGACCGCTCCGCCCACGTGGACGTGGCAAGCGGCCGCTGCGCTGCTCCTGGTGCTGTTCCTCGCCGGCGAACGGAATCTGTGGAGCCGGCACCTCGCCGTGGTGGCAGGCCTCGCCGTCGTCGCGGTGGTGCTCCTCTGCGTCTGGGCCGTCATCGAGCTGCGCAGCACGACGCCCCTGGTCGATGTGCGGGCGGTGCGGCACCCGGCGGCCGCCGGGGCGAACCTCGCCATGTTCGTCGGCGGGATCGGCATGTACCTCCTGCTCACGCTCATCACCCGGTACGCGCAGACGCCGCACGGCGCCGGCTACGGCTTCGGGCTGACAACCTTCGTCGCCGGGCTGGTCCTCATCCCGTTCTCGGTGCTGGGGTTCGTCGCCGGCAAGCTCACGCCTCGCTCTCGCCCGCCGACGCTCGTCCGAGACCAACCCGTAAGTCAGATGCACCATCCCAACACTGGAGGTTCCATGCCCAAGGGGTACTGGGTCAGCGTCTACCGCACCATTTCAGACCCTGAGAAGCTGGCTGCCTACAACAAGCTGGCCGGTCCGGCCGTCAAGGCCGGGGGCGGACGGGTCCTCGCCCGTGACAGTCGGGTCGTCGCACACGACGCCGGAATCGCCGAGCGCACCATCCTGATCGAGTTCGACAGCTTCGAGCAGGCCGCCGCGGCCCGCGAGAGTGCGGCCTACCAGGAGGCGCTGGTCTCCCTCTCCGACGGCGTCGGGCGCGACTTCCGCATCGTCGAAGGCATCGACTGACCGAGGTCCAGTCGGATCTTCACTGAAGATCCACCATCCTGGTTTCCGCTGGTGCGGCGGGGTTCGTGGGTGCTCGTGCCGGCCGTGGGCGGCGGTCTTCGGCCTTGATCGCCTGTCAGCGGTCGAGTTCGAGGTTCATCAGGACGAGCAGGGCGCAGAGCAGGCAGCAGCCCGTCACGCGGCCGTGGGTCAGCCTTCGTCAGGGCGGGTCGATGTGGGCCGACGGTTCAGCTCGGCGCGAGTGTGCGCTGGTGGTCCCCGGTCAGCGGCGGCCGGTGGCCAGGATGACGAGGAACTGGCCGCCGCCCGCCTCGATGTCGGCGGTCACCGGCAGCCCCGGTGTCAGTCGGGAGAACCGGTCCACCAGCCAATCCGCCGCTTCCTGGGCGTCCTGCCTGGTCGGACAACGGCCCACCATCTCGCGGCCGCCCTTGCGCTCCAGCCTCGCGGCAACGGTGATCAACGGCGCGGGTTCGGCCACGTACAGGCGGTCCGGCCAGGCGATGACCACCTTGACCGCGCCCTTGCGGCTGTTGCACCCGCGGTGCGCGAGCCGCTCGGCGACCTTGGCCTTCCGGTCGGCGGTCCGGCTGTCGACGCTGGGCCCCCTGGGATCGTTCACCGACTTGTCGGGGTCGACCGGTTCGTCGCACACCCAGCATCGCCAGCCGTCGCGCTTGGCCACATCATCAAGGAGACTCACCCGGACAAACTAGCCTGCCCGGCCGCCACCCCGCGCACCAGGGCCTCGGCAACCAGGTGACCGTGCCCCGGAGGCCCACCTGTCCCATGCGTTCCAGGAGCTCCGTTCGCTGAACACTTCCGCGAACTTGTCGTTTCCGGGTCTATCGGGCAGTAGTGACGTCGCTTGTCTTCGGGTCTGGGCGGCACCAACGTGGTCGTCCGATTGATCGCGGCCGGGCAGTGGGAGATGAGAGAAGGGCGATGGTCCTCGGCCGGCCCCGCTCGGACCGGGTGATGCACCGCCTGGCCATCGCCGTACGGGCCGCCCCCGCCCGGCGTTCGGACATTCCTTGGGAGCTGCCAGCAGTGCGGTCCGGGGGCGGCTACAGCGCCTGGCGGGTACCTGACATTCCTTGGCTGTTCATCCGTCATCTCCACTGCCTCGGAGCTCCTGGGGGAAAGCCACAGGTAGTCCGGTGCGGTGACATCCCGCACGCGCACCGGCGCGACGGAGAGGGTAGGGCTGATGTCCGGAATAACCCGACGGAGGCTGCTGGGATCGGCGGCCGGCGCGATGGGAGCGGCAGCGGCGATGAGCCTGCTGCCACCGAGTGTCCAGCGGGCGGTAGCGGCGGGGGTGCCGAAGGCCGGTTCGCTGCGGGACGTCGAGCACGTGGTCCTGCTGATGCAGGAAAACCGGTCCTTCGACCACTACTTCGGCACGCTGGCCGGTGTTCGCGGCTTCGCGGACCCGAACGCGCTGCGGCTGGGCAACGGGCGCTCGGTGTTCTACCAGCCCGACAGCGTCAACCCGGACGGCTACCTGCTGCCGTTCCACCTGGACACCCGCACCACGAGCGCCCAGGCGATCCCGTCCACCAGCCACTCCTGGTCGGTGCAACACCGGGCCTGGAACGGCGGGAAGATGGACCGGTGGCTGCCCGCGCACCGGTCCGCCGACGGCGTCAACGGCCCGTACGTGATGGGGTACTACACCCGGGAGGACATCCCCTTCCAGTTCGCCCTGGCCGAGTCGTTCACCATCTGCGACAACTACTTCTGCTCGGTCCAGGGACCGACCTGGCCCAACCGGCTGTACTGGATGACGGGTTCGATCGGAGCCGACGGCGGCCAGGGCGGCCCGATCATCAAGAACTCGGCGCCCGAGCCGCTGACCTGGAAGACCTACCCCGAACAGCTGGAGGCGGCCGGCGTCAGCTGGCAGGTCTACCAGGAAGCCGACAACTACGGCACCAACATGCTCTCGCTCTTCAGGAGCTTCCAGCAGGCCGCGCCCGGCAGCGCACTGCACCGCAAGGGCATGACCGCCCGGCCGGCCGGCACCTTCGAGGACGACGCGCGCAACAACCGGTTGCCCGCCGTCTCCTGGATCCTGCCGACCAGCTACCAGTCCGAGCACCCGGACTACCTGCCCGCCGCCGGTGCCGACTACGTCGCCTCCAAGATCGAGGCGGTCGCGTCGAACCCCGAGGTCTGGGCGAAGACGGTGTTCATCCTCAACTACGACGAGAACGACGGGCTGTTCGACCACGTGCCGCCGCCGGTGCCCCCGGCCGCGACGCCGGGCGAGTTCGTCGGCGGCCTGCCGATCGGCGGCGGCTTCCGAGTGCCGTGCATCATCATCTCGCCCTGGACGGTGGGCGGCTGGGTCGCCGGCGAGGCCTTCGACCACACCTCGGTGCTGCAGTTCCTGGAGCGGTTCACCGGAGTCCGGTCGACCACCGTCACCGACTGGCGTCGCAACGCCTTCGGGGACCTGACCTCCGCCTTCCAGTTCAACGGCGGCGCGTGCAGGGCCCCGGCGCTGCCCCCGACCGCCGAGCAGCTCGAACTGGCCAAGTACGAGGTGGCGAACTATCCGGCGCCCGCCCTTCCGGGCGCGGGCCAACGGTTCCCCACCCAGGAGCCCGGCGACCGGCCGCACCTGCCCCGATAACGCCCAGTAACAATCGGCGGCCTTCGGCCAGGGCCCGGACCGAAGGCCGCTGCGCACCGCCGGCCCGGCCGTGTCTCGGGCCGGAGCGGCGACCCAGCCACCGCGACGCTATTGCCGATCGTCAACGTGGCCGCCCGTCCCCGAGAGTGCCGTCCGGGAGGCCCATGTTGAACCCGCGACGGCCACGGCCGCTGGGGGTTCGAACTGCATCGAAGCCACTTCGACCGGGTACCGTGCGGTCCTGCGAATCCATACCCTTGTCTTGGGAAAAGAAGTGCAGGATGCACATACTGGATGACCTCACCGGTCTTTCCTCTCGTGCGAAGACCCTGCTTGAACGAACCGGCCGGCGCGATGATCCACAGGATCCCCGGCCCTCCACCGATTTCCGGGAGCAGCGACGCGCCACGTCGTTGGCGCGCATTCATCTGGAGCCGAGGTGAATCCGGCCGACGCCAGGTTGAAGAGGCCGCTGCACGAGCAACAGCCACAGCAGCCGGACAACAGATCGCGACAGCCACCGGATGACGACCACTCCTCGACAGAGCTGATTCCACAGAATGTCCGTTAACGGGTCCTTCGACCGCGCCGGAGCGGTAAGTTGACGGCTGCCGACTAGGGAAAGAGCACCGACGTGACCATCGACCAGGCTGCCCTCGGCAGCGCCGTGAAGGCGGTCGCCGCCGCCGCACACACCGATGACCCCGCTGCGCTGTACCGCGCCGTGATGCCACCGACGGGCACGGACACGCCCCCGGCCGAGGCCGCCAACTGGTTCGGGACGCTCCTCATCCACCTGGCGCTCACCGCGGCGAGCACTTCGCGGCTGGAACAGGGCTGCCCCCGGGAGACCGTCTCGGAATGGATCGAAGAGGCACTGGGCCCGCTGCCCACCCCCGCGCTGCTGCGCGCTGCGGACCCCGGCCACATCGACCACGTCGAGGCGGTCCGCGCCGCAGAGGACTACTCCCAGTGCCGCGAGTATGCCGTCGACCTGATCCGGATCGGCCTGACCGATCCGAATGAAGCACCGGACGCGC
This sequence comes from Kitasatospora sp. NPDC059817, assembly GCF_042731835.1. Taxonomy (NCBI): domain Bacteria; kingdom Bacillati; phylum Actinomycetota; class Actinomycetes; order Kitasatosporales; family Streptomycetaceae; genus Kitasatospora; species Kitasatospora sp. NPDC059817. The sequence continues at coordinate 15,516 of NZ_JBHWIR010000155.1, forward strand.
GAGGCGTCGATGCCCACTGCACGGTGACGAACGACAAGGACGCGCGGATCACCGTGATGGCGATGCTCGGCCGCCTCGCCGCCGATCCTGGCGAGCGAGGTTGACGGCGCCTCCCCCTTCCGGGTGAGCGGAGTCAGCGGGCGGGAGGATCGGCTTCCACCCGCTGCCAGCGCCGTCAGCACGGCGGCAGGACGGCGCGTTTCAGGGCTGTGTACAGCGCTTCGGCCACGGTGCTGGCGAGACGGCGGTGGGCAGGCAACGCCGGTGGTGTGACGCGCGGGCAGGTGATTTACCGTCCAGCCCTCGGGGTGACTCCACGTCGTACAGTTCCCCGGCCGTCCGAGGACTTTCAGCAGCACCCCGACCTGGCCGTTGACCATGTTCGTGGGCTCACTCCAGAAGCTGCTTCGACCAGTCACCCCCGAAGCGATAGGCGCGGCCGTCATCGACCTCCTTCATCCCGCCGGGGACAATGTCCCCGTGGTACGGATGCTGTTTCGTCACCGCCGCCAGCAGGAACTCCACGAAGCCACCCTCGAACAGATCCCACTCCCGCATCGAGTCGAACTTGGCAGCGACCGGCCATCGGTCCGGATCCGGGCCCCGCATCAGCCAGAAGAACTGGTCGGAGTTCCAGTTGTTGCCCCACTTCAGAAGCCCACCCTCGGCCGGGAACAGCGGATACGGGCACTCGTCGTAGCCCCCTTCCTGGTAGGCCTGGGCCAGCATGGCGGTGTATCCATAGGGATCCGTGGTGTAGTAGAGGAATCCCGCGAAGCCGAGCGGCTGCCCGATCTTGGGACTGGGCGCCGCCGATGGTGTGCAGATGTGCAGCTCGTCACTGATGCTGACCATCCCGTATCGGTCGACGAACGCCCGGTAGTCCGCTGGCAGTTGGAATCCGAGCACCTCGGGCCCGAGCTCCCACGGGACCGGGACCACTCCGCCCAGGGGCGGCGGTCCGATCACTACGGCGAGCCGGTCCAGCCTCTCCTCGATGTTCACGTCTACTCCCATCAGCCGCCGGTTCTTGGTTCTTGCGGCACGGACTCGTTCTCAGGATCTCGTGGCGGCCGGGTCCGTGTCCGCGAACTGTCCCAGCCCAGGCGTGAAAGCGCTCCTACCAGGGAAACGGCCTGGGACTATCCTGGCGAATCAGTAAAAACGGACTGTCAGGTTCCGGACAGTGCAAGAACTGTCCGAAAGATGATCGCCAGCCCGTCAGGCGAGCTCGTGACCTGCGCCGTCACAGAAACACCACACCGCTTCCGGTCGGAATTGGTCTCGACCATTGCCTCGCCTTCACATTCGGAGGAGGCTCCTCGGCGAAGCGCAGGGGCACGGGCCCCGGCGCTCACCATTGGGAGGAAGACCACTCATGTCTCTTCGCAAGGCATTCTCCGCTGTGGCCGTGGCCGGGGTCGTGGCCGGCGGCGCCCTGATCGCCGCCCCGACCGCCCAGGCGTCCACCTACACCTACATCGGCATATACCCGACCGCCGCCGCCTGCCACGCGGCCGGCCAGGCGTATGTGAACAGCCACCAGGCCATCGTCTACTTCTGCGACACCACCACCGAGACCGGCCCGGCACGGCTCTCCGTAGTCCTCTACTGAGCCGCCGGAACGCACTTGATGGTGGGCCGCCGGTCGTGCGGCCCACCATCATCACTGAACGCCTCGCCGACGCCCAGCAGGAAACCGGCACCGTACTGGAGGCCGCGGCGGTCGGCGGGATCGCCACCCGGGCCGTCGCCGACGGCCGACAGCACCAACCCACCGCTGGTGAGCTTGCGGGCGCTCACCGACCGCCGTCCTGGGGGTGGGGGCCGAGAGCGGCTGCGGCCAGGGCCTGCACGACCGGCGCCCAACGGGCGATCAGGTCCATCACATCGGGCAGCTCTGCGGCGTAGGCGGTGAGGATGGTGCCGTCCTGGTTGCCGCTCAGGTCGATCGCGAAGCGGGGCACCGTGCGGTAGCGGTGATACGCCGTCATCTCCAGCGGAAGCTCCTCTCCTGCTGAGTGCGCAGTGGGGTAGGCGTGGCGCTCTGGCCGGCCCGGATTGGTCCACTCGGGCAGTCGTAGAAGACCCCCCGGAAGCGTGACAGTTCCGCGAACGGCTCGCACTGCCCGCCCTGTTCCACCAGACTCGCCCAGACTCACCATCACGGTCTTCGCGTCAAATCCTGTTCCTCTTGGTCGAGTTCAGGACCACGCGAAGGCCGCACCGCCGTCCCGGGAACACCCGGACGAGTGATCACCCGGCCCACCTGTTCGAAGCCGGACGATAAATCACAAGCTAAGCGTCGGCTTGAGCTGGAGGCGGAGTCGCACTCCTCGTGTTTCTGGTGGCAGGACCAGCAACGACCGCCGCCCACCAGGGTGACAGCCCCTCACGGCCCGGTCAGCCGCCGGTACCACCATGGCCGCCCCGACGCGTCGGGCCGGACGGAGGACGGCCGCCGGGCGGCGTACGGGTCCGGCAGCGTGCGCCGTTCGAACTCTGTGTCGAGCCCGGCGACGATCCGCCCCAACTCGCAGCGGGCGCGCGGTAGCAGGGCGGGGAGCATCGCCTCGATCTCGTCGCGCGCGCCGAGGACGTCGTGGCAGGGGCAGTCCGGCAGGGGCACGTACAGCCACCGGCCGGGCTGGCGCAGGAATTCCTCGTACTGGCCAAGCGCCCTGCTCAGGTACCCGGGCTCGAAGCGCCGGGCTTCGAGGCGTCGTACGGCGGCCTGGGCGTTGCGCCGCAGGCCTCGGATCTGGCTGAACGGTCGGGGCTGCGAGCCCCGCGCGTACCGCGTCTGGGCGCGCAGGGCGCCGGGCGGCCTACGCGGCATCGCCCTTTCTGAGGGAGGTCATGGGCTCACCCTGCCATGCCGCGTGCCGACGCGGGGCCCGCGGGGGGGGGCGGGGCGGCCGCGGGGGGGGGGGGGGGGGGTGGCGGGGTGGGTGGGGGGGGGGGTGGGGGGGTGTGCTCGGGGGCGGCCCCGCGGGGGGGGGGTGGGGGTGT
>NZ_JBHWIR010000156.1:0-5111 GCF_042731835.1 Kitasatospora sp. NPDC059817
CCGGCGGCCCCGGCGGGCGCCGCCGCGCCGCGCCGCGCGGCGCCGGCCCCGGCCCCCCCCCCCCCCCGGGGCCGGAGGTGGTCAGACCTTGAGGTACTTGCGCAGGGTGAAGAACGCCGCCACGCCGGCCATGCCCATACCGACCACGATCAGCAGCGGTATCACCGCGAGCACCGAGCCGAGGCCGATGAAGTGGATGAACTGCACCCGGTCGGCCAGCCAGTTCTGGACGAAGAAGTGCCCGCCGACCAGCAGCCCGGAGGCCATGGCCGCGCCGAGCAGCGCGGAGAACGCGGCCTCGGCGATGAACGGCATCTGGACGTAGAAGTTCGAGGCACCGACCAGGCGCATGATGCCGGTTTCGCGCCGCCTGCTGTACGCCGACACCCGGACGGTGTTGACGATCAGCAGCAGGGCGACGAACAGCATCAGCACCATGATCACGAAGGCCGCCGTCTGGAGGCCGTTGAGCAGGCCGAACAGGTTCTCCAGGATCTTCCGCTGGTCCTCCACCGACTTGACGCCGGGTTTGCCGGCGAAGGCGCTCTGGATGACGTCGTACTTGGTCGGGTCGTTCAGCTTGACCCGCCAGGACTGCGGCATCGCGTCCGGGCCCAGGACGGAGATGAGCGGGTTGTCCGGGTTCATCTCCTTCCAGTGCTTGTACGCCTCGGCGGAGCTCTCGAAGGCCGACGACTGGACCACCGAGTCCATCTTGTCCAGCTGGGCCTTGATGTCCTGCACCTGCTGGTCGGTGGCCGCACCCTTGTCGCACTGCGGCGAGTTGCGCGCGTCCGACTTGGTGCAGAAGTAGATGCTCACCTCGACCTTGTCGTACCAGTACCCCTTCATGGAGTTCACCTGGTCGCGGACCAGGAGCGAGGAACCGGCCAGGGCGAGGGAGAGCGCGACACTGACCACGACCGCGATGGTCATCGTCAGGTTGCGGCGGAGACCCACACCGATCTCCGACAGGACGAACTGGGCACGCATGCGGGTAACAACTCCAGGGTCGGTACTGCTGGTCTGGCGACGCGGGCGGACGGCCCTACGGGTTCAGCGCCGGCTGCGCCGGTCGGTCAGTGCTGGTATCCGTAGACGCCGCGGGCCTGGTCGCGGACGAGCAGCCCCTTGTCGAGCTCGATGACGCGCTTGCGCATCTGGTCGACGATGGCCTGGTCGTGGGTGGCCATCAGCACCGTGGTGCCGGTGCGGTTGATGCGGTCGAGCAGCTTCATGATGCCGACCGAGTTCTGCGGGTCGAGGTTGCCGGTGGGCTCGTCCGCGATCAGCAGCATCGGACGGTTCACGAACGCGCGGGCGATCGCCACGCGCTGCTGCTCACCACCGGACAGCTCGCCCGGCATGCGGTCCTCCTTGCCGCCGAGGCCGACCAGCTCCAGCACCTCGGGCACCACCTTGTTGATGGCGCTCTTGGGCTTGCCGATCACTTCGAGGGCGAAGGCGACGTTCTGCGCGACCGTCTTGTTGGGCAGCAGGCGGAAGTCCTGGAAGACGGTGCCCAGCTGGCGGCGCATGTGCGGCACCTTCCAGTTGGACAGCTTGCCGAGGTCCTTGCCCAGCACGTGCACCTCGCCCGTGGAGGGGCGCTCCTCGCGCAGGCACAGGCGCAGGAAGGTGGACTTGCCCGAGCCGGACGAGCCGACCAGGAAGACGAACTCACCCTTCTCGATCTCCAGCGAGACGTTGTCCAGGGCGGGACGGTTCTGCTTGGGATAGGTCTTGGAGACGTTGTCGAATCTGATCACGGCTGCATCACGGAGGCCATCCTAGGCGGCGCCAGTCCTCGGTCGGTCCACCCCGGGCGCCCGGCCCTGGGGCGGGTGGCGGGAGCGGAAAGGGCCGCTCCCGGTCTGGGACCATACGCGAATCGTCGGTCGGCGTGCAGGGCCCGCCCAGGACAGCCGTCGAAATCTGGGGGAGAATGTCTGGTTATGCCCCGAAAATTGGGAGGCATCTCACAGCCCGGGAGCCGGAACGGTCAGAACCTGGCAGAGTGGAGGTGGCGTCCGTGTTCGGGCGCTCCCCCGCACAGGGCAAGAAGAGGAACCAAAGCCCCGTCCGGTGCGTTGGCTGTAGCAGCGAGGAGGAGATCGCATGACCTGCGACCATCTGGTGTGCGCCAACTGCAACGGCCGCGTGAGTGACGGGCGCTGCGCGGTCTGCCGCGCCAACCGGGCCCGGCTGCAGGAGCAGCAGGGTCCGTTCGCGGCGTTCTCCCCCGCGATGCTGCTGGCCCTGCTGGCCGGTCTGCTCGCGGTGGCGCTGATCGCCCGGCAGGCACTGGCCTGAACCCACCGAGGCATACGAAAGGGCCCCCGACCACTGCGGTCGGGGGCCCTTTCGTATGCCTGCGCCTACTGCGCGGCGGTCTCGCGCTGCTTGCGCCAGCGGATGCCGGCCTCGATGCTGTGCTTGATGTTCATCGAGGCCGGCATCCTCACGCTCAGCTCGCGGTTTCCCGCTGCTTCCTCCATCGGATGCCGGCCTCGATGAAGCCGTCGATGTCGCCGTCCAGCACGCCCTGCGGGTTGCCGACCTCGTACTCCGTCCGGACGTCCTTGACCATCTGGTACGGGTGCAGCACGTAGGAGCGCATCTGGTTGCCCCAGGAGCTGCCGCTGTCCTTGAGCGCGTCCATCGCCGCCCGCTCCTCCTGGCGGCGCCGCTCCAGCAGCTTCGCCTGGAGGACGTTCATCGCGGACGCCTTGTTCTGGATCTGCGAGCGCTCGTTCTGGCAGGAGACCACGACACCGGTCGGGAGGTGCGTGATGCGCACCGCCGAGTCGGTGGTGTTGACGCCCTGGCCGCCGGGGCCGGAGGCGCGGTAGACGTCGATCCGCAGGTCGCCCTCGTCGATGTCGACGTGGTCGGACTGCTCGACGACCGGGAGCACCTCGACACCGGCGAAGGAGGTCTGCCGGCGGCCCTGGTTGTCGAAGGGCGAGATGCGGACCAGGCGGTGGGTGCCCTGCTCGACCGACAGGGTGCCGTAGGCGTACGGCGCCTTGACCGTGAAGGTCGCGGACTTGATGCCGGCCTCTTCGGCGTACGAGGTGTCGTACACCTCGGTGGGGTACCCGTGCCGCTCGGCCCAGCGCAGGTACATGCGCATCAGCTGCTCGGCGAAGTCGGCGGCGTCGACGCCACCGGCCTCGGCGCGGATGTTGATCAGCGCCTCGCGGGCGTCGTACTCGCCGGACAGGAGGGTGCGGACCTCCAGCTCCTCGACCGCCTTCTGGAGGGAGACGAGTTCGGACTCGGCCTCGACCCGGGTGTCCGCGTCGTCCTCGGCCTCGGCCAGCTCGAACAGCACGCCCAGGTCGTCGATGCGGCTGCGCAGGCCCTCGACCTTGCGCAGTTCGCCTTGGAGGAAGGAGAGCCGGCTGGTCACCTTCTGCGCGTTCGCGATGTCGTCCCACAGGTTGGGGGCGCCTGCCGCCTCCTCCAGGACAGCGATGTCGGCCCGGATCTTGTCCAGGTCGAGGACGGCCTCGATCGACCCCATGGTCGTTTCGAGGTTCTTGAGCTCTTCGGAAGGATCGACGGCTGCCACGCCCCCAGGGTAATGGTTCCGGGGGTGGTCATGACGACACCGGGGTCCTCCGGCTCTCGCGGTACCCGCCCGACGGCCCGCTACGGCGCCCGCGGGGCCGTGCCGGACACCGTCGGGCGGGCCGGGTGACCGGCGTCCGGGGCGGTGGCCGCGAAGGCCGTCCAGGCCGCGGCGGCGCCCGCCAGCAGCAGGACGGTGGCCAGCAGGACGGCCAGCACCCGGCGGCGGCGCAGCAGCGCCTGCCGGTCCCGGCGGTGCCCGGTGCCCGGGGCGGTGCGCTGGGCACGGGACTCCGCGGCGTACGCGGCCAGCTCGTCCGCGGAGGGGCGGCGCAGGCTGGTGTGGGTGTCCCGGGTCGAGTCGGGGGCGACGCCGGGCACCAGCGGGACGGCCGGGCCCCGGCGGCGCTTGTGGATTCCCGGGCCTGCGTCCACCTCGGCGTACACGGCCTCACCGGGGGTCAGCGCCTCCTCCGCCGGGGCGCGGCCCTGGGAGGGCACGGCCAGCACCGGCAGGCCGGCCAGCGAGGGCAGCTGCTCGCGCAGCCGGGCCGCCAGCTCGGCGGCCCGCAGCCGGGAGGCCGGGGCCTTGGCCAGGCACTCGGAGATGATCCGCCACAGCCCGTCCGGCAGGCCGGGGATCGGCGGCACCTGCTCGGTGACGTGCCGACGCAGCACCGCGCCGGTGTGGCCGCCGCCGAACGGGGTGAACCCGGCCAGCAGCTCGTACAGCACGGTGGCGAGGGCGTAGATGTCGACGGCGGCGCGCGGCTCCAGGCCCTCGATGATCTCCGGGGCGAGGTAGTCGGGGGTGCCGATGATCCGGGTGGCCCGGGTGCGGCGCGGGGCGTCGACCAGGCGGGCCACGCCGAAGTCGGTGAGCTTGGCGCGCGGGGCGCCGCCGGGGCCGGGGGCGGCGGCGAGGTCGAGCAGGACGTTCTCCGGCTTGACGTCGCGGTGGACGATGCCGGCGGCGTGCGCGGCGGCCAGGCCGTCGGCGACGTCCGCGATGACCGAGGCGGCGGTCTGCGGCGGGAGCGCGCCGTCACGCTCCAGCCGGGAGCGCAGGTCGGTGCCCTGGACCAGCTCCATCACCAGGGCGAGGTCGCTGCCGTCCACGACCATGTCGCGCACGCCGACCACCCGGGGGTGGTCGAGGCTGGTCAGCGCGGCGCGCTCCTGGACGAAGCGGCCGACCAGCACCTGGTCGGCGGCCAGGTCCTCGCGCAGCAGCTTGACCGCCACCGGGCCGTCGGGCCCCTCACCGAGCCAGACCGTCCCGGCCGAACCCCGGCCGATCACCTGGTGGACGGTGTACCGGCTGCCGATCTTGCGTGCCAATGCTGCTCCGTGGGCGGCGCGGGAGCGCGCCCGGGGGTCCGGTGCGCTCGATGGGGCGGGACAACAGCGACCAACCTACGCGCCCCGGCGCCCCGCGCGGGCCGCCCGAGGGCCCTGGGCGGGCAGCCGCGGGCGAGAAATCTTGCGAATTGTCGACAAAGCGTCAATCCCGCCGCGCGGGCCCGGCCCTGGAC
>NZ_JBHWIR010000156.1:5121-18498 GCF_042731835.1 Kitasatospora sp. NPDC059817
GCTGGGGGGCGCCCGCCCCCCCCCCACCCCGGCCGCCCCCAACCCCCCCCCGCCCCCAAATAAACTGCGGGGATTAAGTGCAGCCATATACCCCCCCGGGGGGCGGCCCCGCCCGGCCCGGGGGGCCCCCCCCACGGCAGGGTCTGGCCCGGCGTCAGTTCTTCGAGCTGCCGAACAGGGCGTCCGCCCAGTCGCGCACGGTGTTGAACCAGCCCTGGATGTTGTCCCAGTAGTGCGGCAGCGGCGTGAAGTTCCACAGCGCCACCCCGGCCACCACCAGCACCACCAGCACCACCAGGCACCCCTTGAGGCAGCCGAGCCCGGGGATGTACATCCGGTTGCGGCTGCGCGGGCGCCGCTCGCGCGGCGGGGCGGGCTCGCGGCGGTCCTGCTCGCGCGGCTCGTCCCGGCGCTGCGGCGATTCGCGGTGCTGCGGGGGCTCGCGGTGCTGCGGCGATTCGCGGTGCTGCGGCGCCGGCGGCTCGGCCCGGCGCGGGACCGGGGCGGGCGGGGGCGGGTAGCCGCCCTGCGACTGCCCGTACGCGGCCGGGGCCGGCCGGTAGCCGCCGGGCGGCTGCGGGCGCCCACCGGGCCCGGGCTGCGGCGGGCCGCCGTGACCGGACTGCCCGGCCTGGTAGCCCTGACCGCCCTGACCGCCCCGGTAGGGCGGCGGGGCCACCGGCGGCCGCTGGGCGTACCCGGGCGGCGGCGGGCCCTGGCGCCGCCGGTCCGGGTGGTAGCCGGCCGGCGGCTGCGGCTGGTAGCCGGGGGGACCGGCCGGCCCGGCCTGGAAGGGCCGCGGGGCGACCTGCGGGTCCTCGAAGTCCTCCGGGCCGAAGTAGCCGACCTGGGTCTGCTGGTTGCGGTCCCGGGCCGCCCGCAGCTGCGTCTGCCACGGGTGCGGCGTCTCCTCCGCCGGAGCGCCCAGAGCACCCGGAGCACCCGGCGGGGGCGGTGGCACGACGGTGGGCGGCATCACCTGGGTGCGGTCCGGGGCCCCGAACGGCGGGGCGGGCGGCGGCTGGGTGCCCATCACCTGGGTCGCCCCGGCCGGGTCGTACTGCGGGGCCGCCGGGGCGGCCGGCGACAGGCCGGGGACGCCCGCGCCGGCACTCGGGACGGAGGTCGGGCGCGGGTCCGGCAGCAGCAGCGAGCCGACCGCGAGCGCCTCGTCCACCGCCGACGGGGAGGCGTGCACCCCGACGCCGGCCGCCACCACCCGCAGCGCGCGGGCCAGCGAGGTCGCGGACGGCCGCTGCGCCGGGTCCTTGCGCAGGCAGCGCTCGATCACCGTCCACAGCGGCTCGGGCATGGTGCTGGGCCGCTGCGGCTCCTGCGCCAGGTGGGCGTGGAGGAGCGCGATCGCGCTGTCGCCCTGGAACGGCTGGCGGCCGGTGACCAGCTCGTACAGCATGATCCCGGCGCCGTAGACGTCCACCGCGGAGGTCTGCGGGCGGCCCTCCGCGGACTCCGGCGCGATGTAGGCGGGGGTGCCGACGAACTCGTGGGTACGGGTGATGCCCGGGGAGTCGGCGAGGCGGGCGATGCCGAAGTCGGTCAGCATCGGGTGCATCTGCTCGGTGCCGTCCAGCACCGTGGAGGCGAGCAGCACGTTGGCCGGCTTGAGGTCGCGGTGGACGATCCCGTCCTCGTGGCTGGCCGCCAGCGCATCCGCGACCTGGGCCATCAGCAGGGCGCCGGCGATCGGGCTGAACGGGCCGTTGGAACGCAGGTAGCGGGCCAGGTCGGGGCCGTCGATCAGGTCCATCACCAGGGCCAGCAGCTCGCCCTCGACCACCAGGTCGCGGACCCGGACGATGTTCGGGTGGGTCAGCCGCAGCAGCAGCGAGCGCTCGCGCAGGAAGCGCATCACGACGTCCGGGTCGGACGCCAGTTCCTCGCGCAGCACCTTGATCGCCACCAGCTGCCCGGGCTCGCTGCCGGGCACCTGGACGTCGGGGCGCACCCGGCCGCGCCAGACCGTCCCGGTGGCACCCCGTCCGAGGGTCTCCTCAAGCAGATACTTGCTGCCGACTGGCCGCACCTGTCGCACTCCTCGTCGTGCCGCCCGCGCGGGGCGCTCCTCCGCCGGTGCGGTGAGCCTGCCGGGCCCGTGTCTGCGGCCACTCTAACGGTGTCCGTTCAGGTTTTTGGGGCGACCGGCAGGCCATCCCGGAGGGGTTGGGGGACATCCCCTAGGGGAGTTCCCGGACCGGTTCGGCGGGCCCGCCGACGGGGCCCTCGCCGCACCGGTTGACCTGACCCTCCGTCGCCTCCACCATGGCGATGATCGCAAGATCGTCAAATCCGGTACGGTGCGCGGACTGTCCGTGACGGATGGCAGGATGGACACTCGCCACTCGTGTGGCCCAAAGGGTCGCCGCGGCCGCCCCGCGCGCCCGCGACGACACCGGGCAGCGGTACCAGGCTCCACACCAGCAGAAGGGACCCGCGGGCGAGATGCAGATCCGGCTGACCGTCCTCCGACCGCGCAGCGGCCCGGCCGCCGCCGGCTCCGCCATCCCCTACGTGGACGTGCTGGTCACCGCCCCCGTCGGCACCGCGCTCGGCTCCCTCGCGGGCGCCCTCGCCGGCGCCGTCGGCGTGCGCGGGCCCCGGGCCGCCACCCACGTGCACCTGTACGCCGGGGCGCACCGGGTCGACGAGCACACGCTGCTCGGCCACCCCCCGCTCCTCGACGGGGCCGTCCTCAGCCTCAACGAGCCCGACCCGACCGCCGACGACCCCGACGACACCCCCGCCGCCGCCGAACTTCGCGTGGTCGGCGGCCCCGACGCCGGCGGAGTGCACCGGCTGCACGGCCGGGAGATCCGGATCGGCCGCTCCGGCGAAGCCGACGTCCCGCTCGACGACCCCGACGTCTCCCGGCTGCACCTGGCCCTGCACCTCGCCGACGACGGCAGGATCACCGTCCGCGACCTCGGCTCCACCAACGGCACCACCCTGGACGGTCGGCTCGTCCCGCCCGGAGCCCCCGAGGAAGCCGTCCCGCTGGAAGCCGGCGCCCTGCTGCGCATCGGCGAATCCACCCTGCACGTGGCCACCCCCGACCCGGCCGACGGCACCGGCCGCGCCGCCCTGCCCGACGGCCACGGCCACCTCCAGCTCGCCGCCCCCGGCCCGGTCCGCCCCACCCCGCCGGTGGCCGAACCCCCCGCCGCCCCCGAACCCGCCCCCGGCCGCGGCCGCGGCCTGCTCTCGCTGCGACTCGGCCGCGCCGCCGAACCGCCCGGCCAGGAGAGCGCCGAACGCCACCACACCGCCGTACGGCTGCGCCAGGCCGCCGCCCAACGCGAACGGTGGCCGGATCTCGCCACCCTGCTGCTCAACGCCGTCGGCCCCGGCCCCCGGCTCTGGGAGCGCGGCCCCGGCCACCCCGACGCGCTCACCCTGCGCCTGGGCACCGCCGACCGCCCCGGCGGCCCCGGCACCGCACCCGGCACCATGCTGCCCGCCGTCCCCGTCACCCTCGACCTGCAGACCGCCGGCAGCCTCGGCCTCAGCGGCCCGCGCGAACGCCTGGACGCACTCACCCGGGCCGTCGTCGCCCAGCTCGCCGCCCTGCACCCGCCGACCGGCCTGAGCCTGGTCGTCGTCGACGCCGACCAGGCCCGCACCCCCGAAGAACGCGCCGACACCTGGGCCTGGGCCCTCTGGCTGCCCCACCTGCGCCCCGCCGACGGCCAGGACTGCCGGCTGCTGCTCGGCCTCGACGACGAACAGGCCACCGCCCGGCTGACCGAACTCACCGCCCGGCTCAGCGGCCCGGCCGGCCTCGGCGGCCACCCCGCCACCGTCGTCGTGGTGGACGGCCGCCCGACCACCGAGACCGCCCGGCAGGCCGTCGACCTGCTGCTGCGCCAGGGACCGGCCGTCGGCATCTTCCCGGTCTGCCTCGCCGAGCAGCCCGAACTGCTCCCCCGAGGCCTCGGCGCCACCGCCCTGATCACCGGCGAGGTCGGCACCCAGCTCTCCCTCGACCGCCCCGTCGCCCGCGGCCGGGAGACCTTGCACGAGGTCTCCCTGGACGCCGTCTCCGACGCCTGGGCCGAACGGCTCGCCCGCGTGCTCGCCCCGCTGCGCGAGGCCGCCCCGGCCGCCCGCGGCCCGCTGCCCGACGCACTGCGGCTGCTCGACCTGCTCCAGCTCGACACCGTCACCCCGGCCAAGCTGTCCGCCCGCTGGGCGGCGCACGCCGGCGGCATCGGCGCCGCCACCGCGCTGCTCGGCACCACCCGGGACGAGCTCTGCACGCTCGACCTGGCCGACCCCGAACTCGCCCTCCCCTCCCCCGACCCGGGCGGCCCGCACCTGCTCATCGGCGGCGCCCGTGGCTCCGGCAAGACCGAGCTGCTGCGCACCCTGGTCGCCTCGCTCGCCGTCTCGGAACGCCCCGAGCGCCTCACCGTCACCCTCATCGAGGGCCGGTCCACCGAGGACGGCCTGGACGGCTGCACCGAACTGCCGCACGTCACCGGCCTGGTGAACGCCGCCGACGACCCGCGGGCCGCGCTGCTCGCCGCGGAGGCCCTGGAGGACGAACTCGCCCTGCGCGAGCGGCTGTTCGACGGACTGGACTTCGCCTCCTGGCACGCCGCCCGCATCTTGGACGGGCAGAGCCTGGACGCGCAGAGCCTGGACGGGCAGGGCCTGGCCGGACAGAGCCTCGCCGGACACCCGGCCGTCCCGGTGCCCGCCGTCGTCGGCGCGGCCTCCGCCGCCACCCCGAAGATCATCCACCCGCGCAGCGGTGGCGACGGCCCCCGGCCGGTCACCTCCCCCGCCGCCGCCCCCTGCCCCGCCCGCCTGGTCGTCGTCGTGGACGACTACGACGCCCTCCTCTCCCCCACCTCCCCGGCCGGCCGCCCGCTCGCCCGCGCCCTCGCCGCCGTCGCCCGCCACGGCGGCCCGCTCGGCGTCCACCTCGCGGTCACCACCGGCCACCCGGAGGAGAGCGCCGGCACCGAGGTCGACGAGGCCGCCCTGCTCCGCATCGCGCTGCGCACCGAGGACCCGGCCGACTCCGACCTGCTGATCCACCTCGGCGACGCGGCCGCCCTGCCCGAGGACACCCCCGGCCGCGGCTACCTGCGCCTGCCGGACGGCGGCGTCACCGCCTTCCAGACCGCCCGGATCAACGGCCGCATCCCGCGCACCGCCACCCTGCGCCCCACCGTCGTCGCGATCGACCCGCTCCAACTCGGCGCCCCACCCGCCCGCCGCCCGGTCCGCGAACTCGGCAACGGCCCCACCGACCTCGCCCTCCTCGCCAGCGCCCTCCAACGCGCGGCCGCCCACTGACCGGCTCGCACCAGCGCGCCGCCCACTTCCCAGGAACCGCGAACACGACGGCGGCCCCGGCCGAGGTCTGCCGGGGCCGCCGAGAGCGGAGCCACGTACGCGCCGCCTCGACCGGACGGAGGTCCTGGCGCCGTGCGCCTTTCCTCGGCCGAGGCGTCGCCGTCGATTCTCAGGAGCAGTACGTCAGGAGCAGTACGTGTTGTGCTTGACCAGGGCGAGGCCTGCGACCTTGCCTTCGGCCATGGTGAACTCGTAGAACCAGTCCGGGCCGCCGTTGCCGCCCTCGGCCGGGAGTTCGTACGTGCCGTCCTTGGTCGGCTTGAGGTCCTTGCCCTCGTAGGCCCGCTTGAGCTCCTCCTCCGCCGAACCGGCGCCGACTCCCTCGGCGGTGCGGGCGTCCGCCGGGGCGACCAGCTGGCGCAGGCCCTCGGTACCGAAGTTGACCCGGCCGGTGGCCAGGAAGGCCTGGTCCCAGTTCTTGCGGGCCGGGCCGATGAGGTCCAGGTCCTTGTAGAGCACGGCCATCTCCTGCCGCCCCGCCTCGGTCTGATCGAGCTGCTCCCGAAGGCCCGCGAGGTACTCCTGCCGCTCCTTCGAGGAGGCCCCGGGGGCCAGGGGCGCGACCGGCTTCCTGGCCGCCTTGATCTCGTCGATCCTGGCCCGAGCCTTGTCGACCTTCGTACGGACCTCCGCCTCGGCCGCCATCCGGACCGGGTCCGGCGCCGGGCCGCCCTTGTACGCGTAGTCGGTGCAGCCGTTGAGCAGCGAGACCGGCGACGGCTCCAGGGCCCCGGAGGTGAGCGCCTCCTCCTTGGTCATCGAGAGCTGGAGCCCGCGGTAGCCTGCGGCGCCGAACGGCTGCGGCGGTGTACTGGCCGCCGCAGCGGCTCCGCCCTCGTCCCCCGCGCAGGCCGCCGCTCCGGCCACGACCAGGGCCGTCGTCAGCACGGCCCCCGCTACGCGCACGCCGCGCGTCATCCCCGCCATGATCATCTCCGCTTCGTCGACCGCACACGGTAGCGGACGTTCGGACACGATCCACCACCGGTCCCCACACACGCGGAAGGGGCCCGCATCCTCCTTGGGTTCTAGCGGGCCCCTTCGCACGCACCGGTCAGGAGGCCGGCCCCCGGCCGGCGGCGGTGTGGGTGTAGTGGGCGGCGGCCAGGACCGAGGCCATCAGCTCGGCGTCGAGCATGGAGGCGTCGGCCATCCGGGTCGCCGACGCGTGGGAGGCGAGCAGCGTCTTGGTGACCCGCAGGGCGGCCTCGGGGCGGCGCGTGATGGGCCGGGCCCACTCGGCCACCGCCTCGTCCAGCTCCTGCTCGGGGACGACGCGCTGCAGGATGGCGAGCTCCCGCGCCTCCGCCGCGCCGACCGGGCGGCCGGTGAGGATGATCTCGCGGACCCGGGCCGCGCCGACCTCGTGCAGCAGCCGGGGCAGCAGGCCGCCCCAGGCGACGGGCAGGCCGAGGGCCAGCTCGGGCAGCCGGAAGACGGCGTTGTCGGCGCCGGCCCGCAGGTCGCAGGCGAGCGCCAGGGCGAAGCCGGCACCGGTGGCCCGGCCCTGGACCCGGGCGACGGTCACGGCGGAGCTGTTGGTGAGGGCATCGCAGACCCTGCGGGCCTTCTCCCCGTAGCTCCGTATGCCGCCGCCGGTCGGGTCCTGCTCCAGGCCCGCGAAGAGTTCGTCGCGGTCGCCGCCGAGGCAGAAGTCCCGGCCGGCCCCGGACAGCACGATCACGCGCACGGCCGGATCGGGTACGGCCAGCACGGCGAGGAGTTCGTCCAGCATGGCCGAGGTGACGGCGTTCCCGGTCGCCGGGCTGTCCAGCTCGATGTGGAGCACGGGGCCCTGGCGCTCGGTACGGACCGTACGGCCCGCCGCAGGCGCGGGAACGGGCTCCGGGGCGGGCGGCGGGACGGGCGACGCGACGGGCTCGGGGTACGGGTACGGGTACGGGAGGTACGACGGCTGCGCCGCGTGCGGCGGGTACTGCGGAACCTGGGGCACCTGAGGCACCTGAGGCACCTGCGGGAACACGTTCATGCGGCCACTCTCAGGGACGTCACCCGGTGGAAGACCATCCGGGGTGCGTACTCGGGCGGGCTCGCCGCCCTCAGGGTCGGGAAGCGCCGCAGCAGCTGGCCGAGCAGGGCGCGCGCCTCCAGCCTGGCCAGGCCCGCGCCGAGGCAGTAGTGGGCGCCGCCGCCGAAGGTGAGGTGGGTGCCCCGGCGGAGCACGTCGAAGGTGTGCGGGTCCGGGTTTCGGCGCGGATCGCGGTTGGCCGCGCCGTACATCACGTGGACCATGGTGTCCTTGGGCAGGAACACCCCGGCCAGCTCGGTGTCCTCGCCCGCGACGCGGCTGTTGACGCGGACCGGCGGGTCGTAGCGCAGCGCCTCGTCGATCGCGTCGTCGATGTGCTCCGGCCGCTCCCGCAGCCACTCCCACCGGCCGGGCGACCGCAGCAGCGACCACACCAGCGAGGAGAGCAGCGTCGCCGTGGTCTCCAGCGAGGCGATGGTGACGAACATGGTGAGCTGGTAGACCATCCGGTCGGTGGCCTCGCGGTCGGACTCCAGCGCGTCCCAGGTGCGGATCCAGCCGGCGATCACGTCGTCGCCGTCGTTGTCGCGACGCTCCCGGACGAGGCGGGTGAAGTACTCGCGCAGGTCCATGGTGGCCTGCTCGGAGACCGCCAGCTGGCTCTTGGTGGGCAGGAGTTCCTGGGCGTGCACCTGGTTGTGGGTCATCGTCAGGATGTGCGGGTAGTCCGCCGGGGCGATGTCCAGCCAGCGCCCGACGGTGCCGATCGGCAGCTGCTCGCTGACCAGGGCGGAGAGGTCCGCCTCGCCGTCCGTCCGTATTCGCTCGGCCAGGCGGTCCAGCAGTTCGGCGACGTCGGCCTCGATCTGCGGCTCCATGTCCCGGAGGGTGTTCCGGTCGAAGAGGTTCCCGAGGCTGCGCCGCTGCCGGGTGTGGTCGGGGGCGTTGAGCCGGGAGAGGGTCCGGCTCATCTCCTGGGTGGCGACGGCGTCCCAGCGCCCCGTCTCGGTCTGCCGTTCCTGCCAGGCGAAGTCGGGGACGAGCCAGGTCCTGCCGCGCAGGACCTGGTCGCACGCGTCGTACCCGGTGACCAGGTAGCCGCCCCAGGGCGCCGGGACGAGGTCTCCCAGCGCCCGCAGCCCGTCGTAGACCGGGCTCGGGTCGGCGAGTCCCTCGGCCGACCGCAGCCTGCGCAGGAGCGGCACGGCGGCGCGGCGGTCGACCACCCTTCCGTCCGGGCGCTCCGGGTCTGCGGGGCGGGCTTCCAACGTGGCGGTCACACGGGGCTCCTTACGCGCGGGCGGGCAGTACGGCGGCGATCTACCCAGCAACAGCGCGCTCAAGCGTCGATCCGTGTTGCCCCCGTCACGTACCCGCACCGCCGTCGGACTCCGTTCACGCCGCGGTGGCGGAACGGCTTCCGACGGCGCGTCGGATCGGAGCCCGGGGCGTGTCAGACCCGAAAGACGTCCAGGAAGGAGCTCCACCACCCCTTCTTCTGCCCGGCCCGGCCCGGCGCGGGGGCACTGGCCTGCGGGTACGCCTGCGTCGCCTCGGCGCCGACCGGCGATCCGCCCGGCGCGGTGTCCGCGCCCGCGGCCGGCCGCGTGGTCCGGGCGGGCGCCGGGCTGAACCGGACCGGCAGCGAGACCAGGCCGCGCTGGAACGGGCCCGGTCGCCACTCCACGCTCTCCGCGGGCACCGCGAGCGTGACGTCCGGGAGGGCGTTGAGCAGGCACTCGATCGCGCTCAGGGCGATCAGCTGGGCCGGGGACTTGGCCGGGCACGCGTGCGGGCCGGCGCCCCAGGCCAGGTGGGCCCCCTTGCTGAGGGTCAGCCGGGCGTCCGTCAGCGCGGGGTCGCTGTTGGCGGCGGCGAAGCTGATCACCACCGGGCTGCCCGCGTCCATCGGGACCCCGCCCACGTCGAGGTCCTGCATCGGGTAGTGCGTGGCGTAGTTGGCGATCGGCGGGTTGTTCCACAGCACGTCGTCGAGGGCGTCCTCGATGCGCAGTCCGGAGCGGCCCTCGCCGGACAGCAGCAGGAGCAGCGCGTTGCCGATCAGGTTGCGCTCGGGCTCGACGCCGGCGCCCATCAACATGACCAGCTGGTCCTTGAGCTCCTCGTCCCGCAGGCCGGCCGGGTGCTGGATGAGCCACGAGGTGATGTCGTCGCCGGGCTGGCGGCGCTTCAGCGCGACCAGGTCCATCAGGCAGGCGGTCAGCTCCTCGTTGGCCTGGATCACGTCGAGGCCGTCGAAGAGCGCGGACATGCTGCGGGTCAGCCGGTCGCCGATGTCGGCCGGGCAGCCGAACAGCTGGTTGAACAGCAGCAGCGGCAGCAGCTTGGCGTAGTCGTTGAGCAGGTCGGCCCGGCCCAGCGGACTGAACTGGTCGATCAGGTAGCCGGCGATCCGCTCGACGTGCCGGTTGAGCCGGTTGTCGTTGAGCCGGCCCAGGCTCTCGGTGACGGCCTTGCGCAGCCGCAGGTGCTCGGCGCCGTCCGTGAAGAGGCAGTTGGGCCGGTAGAACATCATCGGCAGGACGGGGCTGTCCATCGGCACCCGTCCTTCGTTGAGCGCCGCCCAGCGCCGCGAATCCCGGGCGAACATCCCCGGGTTCTGCAGCACCCGCAGGGCGGCCTCGTGCGAGGTGACCAGGGTGGCCTCCACCCCAGGGGCCAACTCCACCGGCGCGGCGGGGCCGTTGGCGCGCAGCTTGTCGTAGACCGCGCCGGGGTCGGACGAGAACATCTCCCCGTAGAGCGGTGTGCTCACGCCGACGTGCATCGGGCAGCCCTGCGGAGGCGACTGCGGGGCGGGTCGCTGCGGAGAATCCATGGGTCGTTCCTTGGAGGTGGCCCCGGGCGGGTGCGGACCCGGGAGGCGTGCGGGGAGGGAGGCGCGGGGGAGGTCAGGAGGCGCGGGCGAGCAGGTGCCGGACGAGCGTCAGCAGGGCGTCGGCCGAGGAGCGCTGGTCCCGCGCGTCGCAGAACACCACCGGGGTGTGCGGCAGCAGGTCGAGTGCCTCGCGCAGCTGGTCCTCGGTGTACTCGTCCTGCCGGTCGAAGCTGTTGACCGCCACGGCGTACTCCAGGCCGTACTGCTCGATCAGGTCGATGACGGGGAAGGTGTCCGCGAGGCGGGTCGGGTCGGCCAGCAGCAGCGCTCCCAGCGCGCCCCGCGCCATGTCCTCCCAGAGCTGCATGAACCGTTGCTGCCCCGGAGTGCCGAACAGGTACAGCACCAGGTCGTCGCCGAGTGTCAGCCGGCCGAAGTCCAGGGCGACGGTCGTGGTCTTCTTGTCCGGTACGCCGCGGAGGTCGTCGACGCGGATGGACGCCTGCGTCATGCTCTCCTCGGTGCTCAGCGGGGCGATCTCCGACAAGGCCCCGATGAGCGTGGTCTTGCCGACCGCGAAGTGCCCCACGACCAGGATCTTGACCGCGGTCGTCACCGCGCCCGGGACGTAGATGTCCTCAGGCGAACCGGCGTTGAAGTCCATGCAGTACCTTCTCTAGAAGTCTCGGATCCGGGGCCTGGGCCGGGGGCGGGGCCGACCGGCACAGCAACCGTCCCTCATGGATCAGGTCCGTCAGCAGCAGCCTCACGACCCCCACCGGCAGCTCCAGCCGGGCCGCGACCTCGGCCACCGAGAGGTAGCCGCCGGAGCACAGCTCCCAGATCGCCCGGGTCTCCGGGCTCGGCAGGGCCGGGAGGTCCTGCTCGGGCGCGACGGTGACCAAGGTGATCAGAGACAGGGCCTCCGCACTCGGTAACTCGCGCCCACCGGTGATCACGTACGAGCGGATGAAGCCGCCGGTGACCCGCTGTTCCTCGCCGCCGGCCGTCATGAGCCGCTGAGCGTGCTCTGGCGCGGCGCCGCCGACATCGCCCGTCCGAGCGCGCCGACCTGCTGCTGCATCCGGAAGGACATCGCCTCCATGTCGACGTCGGGGGCGGTGGAGGCGGCCAGGTACGCGCCGCTGCCGGCCGCGATCAGGAAGATCCAGCCGTGGTCGTACTCCAGCAGGGTCTGGCGCCAGACCCCGGCGCCTGCGCCGTCTGCGCCGACGAACGGGGCGACCGCGCGGCTCAGCGACTGCATCGAACTCATCGCGGCGGCGTTGGTCTCCGCCTCGTCACGGCCTATCTCGCTGGACCGTTCGAGCAGGAGGCCGTCGGCGGAGACGAGGATGGCGTGCCGGGCGCCGGGTACCTGGAGTACGTCGTTGAGCACCCAGGAAAGATCGCGGCTCACTGGATCTCGGTTCCTTCCGTGTTCGTGGTGTTGCGCCCGGACAGCGTGCCGCGCTGGAACGCGCCGAGGCGGGACGGCGTGTTCTGGACGGGGCTCCGCACCGGTGCCTCGGCCCGGCCGGGGTCCTGCGGGGAGGGGAGGACGGACACCGGGCGGTTGCGGCGGCGGCGGGGCAGCTGTCCGTCCGCGGTCATCTCCGGTTCCGTCACCGCCGCCGCCGGCACCGGGGCCAGCGGCACCGCCGGTTCGGGCAGCGACACGAGCCGCTGACCGGGGGCCTGCGCCCAGGCCTGCGCGGGCTGCTCCGCCGGCGGGGCCTGGTAGTCGCCGCGCGCGCCCTGGTGGTCACCGTGCGCGGCCTGGTGCTCGCCGTGCACGGCGGCGGCCGGGGCCGGGGCCGGGGCCGCGACCTCGCTGCTGAGCAGCTCGGCCGGCAGCAGCACCACGGCCCGCACGCCCCCGTACGGGGAGACCGAGTCGACGGAGACCCGGAAGCCGTAGCGGGCGGCCAGCATGCCGGAGACGGCGAAGCCGAACTTCGGGGGGTTGCCCAGGCTGGTGAGGCCGATCGGCGCGCCCGGGTTCAGGAGCACCGCCGCGCGGTCCTTCTCCTCCTGGCCCATGCCGAGGCCGGCGTCGTCGACGATCAGGCAGACGCCGGTGGGGACGGCCTGGACGCTGACCTCCACCGGGGTGTCCGGGGCGGAGTAGTTGGTCGCGTTGGCGAGCAGCTCGGACAGCACGACGGCGACGGGCTCGACGACCTTGCTGACGAGCGCGACGCTGACCTGGGAGTGGATCCGCACCCGGTCGAAGTGCCGGATCCGGCCCTGGGCGCTGCGGACCACGTCGTAGACCGAGGCGACGCTCTCACGGCGGCCCAGCCAGCCGCCGCAGAGCACCGCGATGCCCTGGGCGCGTCGGCCGAACTGGCTGTTCGTGTGGTCGATCGTCATCAGGTCGGCCAGGATCTGCGGGCTGTCGCCGTACTTCCGCTGCACCTTGTCGATGACGACCTGCTGCTCGTCGGCCAAGCCCTGCAGCGTCCGCATCGCCGCCTTGAGGACGGCCTTGGTGTCCTCCTCGGCGTCGCGGCGGACGTCCGTCAGCTCGGATGCGTGCTGGTTCCGCAGCTGGTCGTGCAGCACGGCGAACTCGTCGCGCTGCCGCTGTGCCAGGGCGCTGGCCTCCTCCAGGGAAACGTTTCGCCTCCGCAGGGCGAGGTTCGTCCTGCGGGCCTGGAGGGCCGCTCCGACGGCTGCGAGCATCACCACGATGAAGACCCAGAAAAAGGGTTCCTGCACAAATGACGTCATGAAACTCTCTTCAGGTGGCACCGTGTGGAGCCGGTCCGGGCCCCAAGGCGCGAATGGGACTGGCGGCCTGAACCCCCTCCGAAAGACACCTGATGTCACATCACATCGCGGTGCTTTCCGGCACGGGACCTGCGGCGACGCCTATCGCGGGGTCAGCCTACTGCAACTCCTGGTAGGTCAGAACAGCTGCCAAAAAGGGCAGTTGGGGCGAAATTTCGCGACCGGACGGGAACTCCGGTGGGAATGGGAGGAGTTCGTAGCGCGACGTTAATCGCGGGGACACTTCCCGACCCCACCCCGGCTCGCGCGCAGCGTGATGGCTCCGTCACCGTCCGGAATCCGCCGCCCGCCGGCCGCCCGTCGCCCGTCGCCGGCGGCAACGAAAAGCGGCGGGCCCGCGTCCGGGGACGCTGGCGCTTATACACAAAGG
>NZ_JBHWIR010000157.1:0-9354 GCF_042731835.1 Kitasatospora sp. NPDC059817
CGGGACAGCTCCCGCTGAGCCCTGGCCAGGCGTTCCCGGTCCTTGCGCCCGTACCGGGGGTTGGTGATCTTCTCCCCGGTGGACAGCGTCACCAGGCTGGTGACACCGACGTCGACGCCCACGGCCGGGTTCACGGGTGCGGGCACCGACGGGCGGTCCTCGCACAGCAGGGAGACGAACCAGCGCCCCGCACTGTCCTGCGACACGGTCACCGTGGACGGCGCAGCGCCCTGCGGCAACGGCCTGGACCACACGATGTCCAGCGGCTGGTCCATCTTCGCCAGCGTCAGCCGGCCGTCCCGGAACCGGAACGCGGAGGACGTGTACTCGGCGGACCTGCGGGACTTCTTCCGGGACTTGAACGTCGGGTACTTCGCCCGCTTCTGCCAGAAGTTGGTGAACGCCCCCTGCAAGTGCCGCAGCGCCTGCTGCAACGGAACCGACGACACCTCGGACAGGTAGGACAGTTCCCCGGTCTTCTTCCACCCTGTCAGCATCGCCGACGTGGCGTTGTAGCTGACTCTCTCCTGACGCAGCGTCCACGCCTCCGAACGGGCCTGCAACGCCATGTTGTAGACCTTCCGCACACACCCGAAGGTGCGCGACAGCTCAGCCGCCTGCGCATCCGTCGGATAGAAGCGGTACTTGAACGCCCGCTTCACGTGAGTCGTGGTCATGACCCACAACCTAGCGGGGCAATCCGTGCAGCTCGAATCCCGCACGTCAAGCACTGCGGTCCGCCCCGGGGGCGAACGCAGCCACCTGACCCGCTACGCGGGCAGTCCAATTCCTCCCCCGGCTGAAGCCGGGGGTATCCACGGAGGTCCATGATGAGGGCCTATGTGAGGTTGTGACCAGTCTCGTGGTTCCACCCTCCTCCGAGAGCGGAACAGGGAGGACTGTGGGCTGTGACGCGTCGCCAACTCGCGGACGATCAGCGGACGATGATCGAGCCCCACCAGCCGGTCGGCAGGTCAACCCCCACCCCGAGCGACTGCGGGAGCGCTCGGGCCGGTGTGCCAGCACCGCAGGCCGGCAACGCCACGACTCGCGGGAGTTCAGCAGTCGTACCGGTGGATCGTGGGCCAGCGGGGGGCAAGCACGGCAGACGAAGACGTAGACACCGCCCATGGCCATCCCGTGACTGCCGCCCTGCGCAGTATCGGACTGCTCCCGGCCGGAGCCGGGACGGGCCCGCTCCTCGACCGGGAACCACCGCCCGCACGACTCACTCGCCGAGATCGTCAGGAGGTGCTCCATCCGATCGCCGCAGGCACAGGAGGGCCATCTCGGAGCCTGGGTCCAGCCCGGATAACCACCGACCTTGCTCTGGTTGGTCGTGAACGCGTCGCAGTAGGAGATGCCGGTGGCCTCCTCCAGGTCCTCGCTCCACTCCCCGACGCGCTCGGACAGCTCCTCCGGCATGTCCCAATTCGGCTACTCGACGGTCTCGGTGGGGTGCACCAGGCAGGGCCGAGGCACGTACTCGTCATCGGATTCGTAGGGCTTCGGCACCTCGTCCGGACTCAGCAACCGCCCGGACACGACCTCGGCGGCGGAGCGCCATCGGAGCACAGGCACCGGCGACCACTGATCACGCTCGGAGTGGATCAGCGGGCACCAGAGCACCTGGAGCACGTCAGTGCCGCCGGGAACGTCAGCGCCGGAACATCGCGGGCGAACAACTGAAGCACGGGCACCGCGGCCACGGGGCCCGCTACCCGTGCGTGGTCCGCCGCATGCTGTCTGCGAGCGTCTCGCGCCCTGCTTGGATCTTGGTGCTCTGGATGGCGGAGATCCGTCCGACCAGCAGGATCGCCAGGAGTGCGGCGACAACGTCGACAAGCACGACGAGGGGCGCGTTGGGGTTGCCGTCCAGATCGATCACCATGTAGGCCGTGATCCCGACCGACTTGGCGATCCACACCGCCCACCAGGCATCGATCGCCCAGGCGCCGTCGACCCGCACACCGGCTCGCCAGATGTCCAGCACGACCCGGCGCGGGGCCCGCCACATGACCGCGGGGATGAATGGGTCAGTCCCACCACAGCACGACAAGGAGGCTCCTCCGGGCCGCTTCCTCGTAGAAGCCGCGTAGCGCGCCGAAGTGGGCCAGCAGGTACTCCGTCGGATCGCCGATGAAGCCGTAGCCGAGCGTGGAGCCCGCACCGCTGTCCACGACCGAACGGAGGATCGCTTGCATGTCGATCTCTCCGAGCAGCGTCGACACCCGGGCGACGTCGGCTGGGTGGAGGGCCGTCGGAGTGGAGTTGCTGAAGAAGGCAATCGCATGCTCGTTCGCGTTGAGGAAGCCCAGATCGACGCCGCTGTCGCCATGGGTCGCGCTCCTGAGCGCCTCCCGGTGGACGGCGTCGAGCCGCGCCAGTTCACAGGCACGCTCCAGCATGGAAGGTGCCCAGTCCAGATCCAGACAGTCCACGGACGGTGGATCCCAATGATGATCCCCGTCCGGCGACTCGGCAGCGGACCGACGGCAGGCGTCGAGGTACTCCACCGAGACTCGGGCGAGTTGCTGGGTGATGGCCATGGCGGCAGTACCCCGACGCTGTCCACCGGATTTGCCGCTGCTTCATCAGGGCGCGTCGGTTCTGCTGGTCGGGTTCTTGGGGCCGGTGCGCAGCTTCTCCTCGAACTCCTCGACGGTGACCAGGCCCCAGCAGTTGATGAGCCCGTCGGTGTAGATGAAGAGGTCGGTCAGGAAGTAGTGGCCGCCGTTGCGGATGAAGACATGCCGCCAGGTTCCGGGTACGCGGACACCGTCTGCGGTGCGATGGGTGATCCTGTTGCCGATCGTCCTGGGATTGTGTCGCAGTGGCCGCCGACGCGATCCTGGACTTTCTCCGGGCCGGCCCCGGAACGGTTCGCGCCGGCCGGGACCGGGGCAGGCCTCACGGGCCGTCCCGCCCGTCGCCCGGTTGCGCTGCGTCCCGAGGGGGCGGTGGCGCCGCAGGAGGGCTGGGCGAGGCACCGGGAGAGGAGGTCGCCGGGCCGCGCGCGATGCGGGCGCGGCCGTCGGGCGGCAGGACGACGAGGTACTGCTGGTCGGTGTCCTCGACGCGGGCCAGCGTGACGGAGGTGCCGGCCGCCGCGAGCGCCTCGGCGGCCGGGCCGGCCGCCTCCGTCATCCGGTCGAGCCGCGCGTAGGACCGGGTGGGGCCGTGTGCCGGGCCGGTGCCCCAGAACGCGATCCGCGCGCCCCGGCGCAGCGCGGCGAGCAGGTCTGTCCGCAGCGGCCCGTCGTCGGCTTCCTGGAGGAGGAGGTCGTGCAGGCGCTCCTGCCCGCACGGCCGTGACGGCGCCGCCTCGGCCAGCGCCCGGCACTTCCGGCACGAGGCCAGGTCCTGCGGCTCGAAGTGGTGCAGGAAGAACGTCAGGTACTGGCCACGGATCCCGCACAGGGTCCGCCTCCCGTCCCCGGCGTGCCCGACACCGGGCACACCGTTGACCCCGACGAGGGGGAACTCGGCCGGCTCACGCGCCGCCGCGAACGACCAGGCCCCACCCGGCGCTTCGGTATCAGGAGAGTTGATCATGCCGGGCAGCATTCCACGCGGCCGGCGAACTGAGCGAGAGCCGGTCCCGAACCCGGCCTGGAGGATCCCGCCGCACACCGGGCACCAGTCCCGCTGCCCAGCGAAGCCACCGTGCCTCGCGGGCCTGCGCCGCCGGCAGCACGAGGGCGATGACATGTGCGGCCCACCGCCGCTGACGGCTTGCCGCGGCCCGGCGGGCTCCGTCGCCGTACTTGCGGTGCGGCGAGGCGCCCGGCGGGAGCTGTCTGCGGCACGTCGGGCTCCGGCTCTGCCTGCACCTGGCCGCGCTCCCGGGATGCGCGCGCCCGAGACCCGCACGCCCTCGAAGTGCGACCGCACGCCGTCTACCAGCCGGCGCCGGGCTGCGCCAGGATGGTCGGCCAGTCAGCGTGTACGTGGAAGGGGAGCAGCATGGGCGATCACCAGAAGCCGCCGGCGCCGCTTGAGAAGGGGAGCCCGCCGCCGGGCAACCAGGACGGGCAGGTGCCTCCCGCGCCGCCGTCGGGCGGGAAGCACAAGAAGTCGTGAGCCCGGACGCCGACCTGGTGGAGCGTCGGGTGCGGATGGACGCGGCGATGGAGCAGGGCGGGGCGTGGCCCGAGGACTCGCCGTGGTTGCGGGAGGCCATGGCCGCGCTGCCGCGCGACCTGTTCGCACCGGATCGGCTGTGGCGCTGGGACGAATGCGCCTACGTGGCGATGGACCGCGCCACTGATGCGGGCGGGTGGGCGGACGAGCTGTACGGCGACGTCAACGGCGCGGCGATCACCCAGGTCACCGACGGTCTGCCGTCCTCCAGTCTGTCGGCGCCCGGCGTGGTGGCGGACATGCTGGACAGCCTCATGCTGGAGCCCGGGCACACGGTGTGGGACGTCGGCGGCGGGCAGGGCTGGACCTGTGCTCTGGCGGCCTGGCGGGCCGGACCCGGTCGGGTGGTGTCGACCGAGGTCGACGAGCGGCTGGCGGCGTTCGCCCGCGGGCGCCTGGGGGCCGCCGGGGTCGACGCCGAGGTGCTGGCCGGCGACGCCACCCACGCGGGGCCGCCCGGCGGCGCCAGGGTCGACCGGCTCCACGCCACCTACGCCGTCGAGGCCGTCCCGTGGGGCTGGGTGGAGGCGACGAAGCCGGGCGGCCGGATCGTCTACCCCTGGGGCAGGCTCGGCCACGTCGCCCTCACCGTTGCCGACGACGGGCGCAGCGCGACGGGCTGGGTGCAGGGCCTGGCGCAGTTCATGGCCGACCGGCGCGGGCCGGCTCCGACGCGCGGTGACCACGCCACGTACACGGCGGTGCGCGAGGGTGGCGGGCCCGAGGTGCGGCGGGTCGTGGAACGCGATCCGGCGCCGCTGGCCGACGACTGGCACCTGCGCTTCGCGGTGCGGGTCGCCGTCCCGGACGCCGTCGTTCTGACGGGCCGGGGCGAGGACGGTGCCAACGTCTGGTTCCACGACGGCGACCGCTCGTGGGCGGCGCTGTCCGCGGACGGTGACGGGGGCGCGGTGCTGTTCCAGGGCGGGCCGCGGCGGATCGGCGACGAGGTGATGACCGCCTGGTCCCAGTGGGAGGCGCTCGGCTCGCCGGAACTGTACGACTACGGGATCACCGTCACCCCCGAGAAGCAGTGGGCGTGGCAGGGCAGCCCGGGCGGCCCCCGCTGGCCTGTCGCACAGGCCGCCCCGGCCACCCCGGTCGCCCCGCTCGGACGCTGACCGGGGAGGCCGGCCGAGCGGTCAGTCGTTCAGTGGTACAGGCTGATGTCCATGGACACCGCCTCGGCAAGTGAACCGGCCGAAGACCTCAGCGTGTTGACGTTCGACCAGCTCACCGCGTTCGCCGAACGTCCTGGTCGGCACCGTGGCGAGTTGGAGGGCGTCCGGGAGATCAGCGCCCTGCGCGCGTACCGCTCCGAGGATGGTCTCGGACCGGAGGAGCGCAAGCAATGGGCGAAGCTGTCCCTGCGGGTCAACGCGCGCCTGCACGGCGACGGCCCTCGGGAACAGGCACGTATGGCCCAGAACGACTTCATGCTCCGGGCGTGGATCATCGACCGCTTCTGCCCCGATGCCCAGGCCCCCGACTGGGACCCTGACGTTCTCGCCGCCGACACCCTCGCCGAGCTCACCCTGAGTCCTGCGAAGGCCGGCGCTCTGGGCGCCCGCTGGCGGGCCCTGCCTGCCGAGCAGATCGGTGAGCTACGCCGCCTCAAGAACCTGACCGGTCACCTCGACCTGATCATCGGACACCTACGACCCGGTCGCAGTCACGACCAGCTTCAGGAATGGCTGGCCGTCCGGCCGCTTCTCCCCTGACCCGGGTGGCTGGCCGTCCGACGACATGTCGGCTGGTGTCAGCGTCAAGGGCTGTCCGCTCGACCTGTAGGTAGCGGAGAGAAGTCCAACGGATCCCGGCGGGACCGGAATTGATTCGCGAAGATCCCTTCCGCCTCCCGGTCGGATCTGACAGCATCGTCGGTCATCCGGCGATCGGTCGGCGTTGATCCGAACGCCGACGTGCCCCTCGGCCTTGTCCGTCCGCAGCTGAACTGCGCACGGACCGAAGCGATGAACGCGTCCGGTGGACTCCACCGTAGGAAGCAGAAAGGCGGTCGCCCAGCCGCATCACGTGGAGGAGATGTGACCACCGAAGCCGGCACCCCCGGGCCCGCCCTCCGCCCCGCGCACTGGGTCCGCGCCAGGCTGCGCGCGAGCCCGCTCGCGGCACTGTTCACGGCGGCCCTCGTGCTCGTCACGGTCTTCCTGGCGGCGGCCTTCCCCCGGGTCGCGGACCGGAACGCGGACGCGGCGCTCGCGGACTACGTGAGCCACCAGGGCATCTATCCGACCAGCCTGCACGCCGCCTCCCGAGCCCGGCCGACCGACACCGCCGACGGCCTCGACGCCGTGCAGCGGGAGCTCGTCGCGCGGGTCGGCAGGGAGCTCCCGCTCTCCCGGTCGGGCCTGGCCCACGGCACCCGCACCGCGTTCAACGACATGTACAACCCGGGGTACGCACGGCTCGCCGAGGAGACCGCCCCGGGGCTCTCCCTGGCCTACCTGCACGGCCTTGCCGACCGCGTGACCCTCACCGACGGCACGTGGCCGGGCAACGCGCCCGCCGCCGGCCCGCTGCCGATCGTGCTGAGCCGGACGGCCGCCGACACCGTCGGCATCAAGCTCGGCGATGTAGTCGACAGCGGCACCGGCGGACCCACGGGGCGGCGGACCGCCGTGGTGACCGGTTTCTACCGCGTCAAGGATCCGCTCGACCCGTTCTGGGACGGCCTCGGCTGCCCGGACCGAGCCTGCCTGAACCTCGGCACCAACGGCGACAACCGCTGGCGGACCACCGGCTTCGTCGACGGCGCAAGCCTGTCTGCGCTGACCGGTTGGGGCCAAACCGTCGAGGACTTCTGGCGGCTGCCCGTCGACCCCGGCTCCCTGCGGGCCGACCGGCTCGACCGGATCCGCGCCGCCGTCCAGCCCTTCCTGACCGGACAGGCCGCGACGGCGCTGGTCGCCGCGACCAAGCGCGCGGACCTGCGCATCAGCTCCTTCCTGCCCGACGTCCTCGCCCGGGCGGCCGCCCGCTACCACGCGGCGATGGCGCTGAGCGCGATCGGACCGGCAGGTGCCGCGGGCGTCGCCACCGTGGTGCTGCTCCTGGCCGCGGTCCTCGGCGCCGACCGGCGCGCCACCGAGATCCGGCTGCTGTACGCCCGCGGTGGTTCACGCCGCGGGGTGGTGCTGCGTCTGCTCGGCGAGGGTGCGGTGACCGTCCTGCCCGCCGCCGCGCTCGGGACGCTGCTCGCCGTGCTGCTGCTGCCCACCCCCCGGTGGGGGCACGCGGTACTGGCGGCCCTCGCCGCGACGCTGCTCGCCCTGCTGGCCTTCCCGGCCCGTGTCGCCCTGCTGTGGTCGCGTCAGCGGGTGGCCCGCGGCCGGGGCCGGGTGATCGGCACCCTGCGCCGGGTGATCGGCGAACTCGCCGTTGTGGCCGTCACCGTCGTGGCCGTGGCCGAGGTCCGCCGACGCGGCGTCGGCCACGCCGGGTCCGACGTGGACCCGCTGTTGGCGGCCGCCCCGCTGCTGCTCGCCGTGACCGGCGGGCTGCTGCTGGCCAGGATCGTGCCGGTGGTGTTCGGGCGGCTGACCGCACTCACGAAGCGCGGCCGCGGCCTGATCGGGTTCCTGGGCCTGGCCCGTGCCGCCCGCGACGGCTCGGGTCGTCGGCGGCGGTCCCCGTTGCCGGTGCTCGCGCTGCTGATCGCCGTCACCACGACCGGTTTCGGCGCCACCGTGCTCGACACCGTGGAGCACAGCCGGATGCGTGCCGCGCGGGCCGCGACCGGCGGCGACATCGCCATCACCGTCCCGGACTACGCCACCCTGCCGGAGTCGTTCACCAAGGCCGCCGCCGAACTGCCGGGAGTCCGGACCTCGACCGGGGTCCGCGTCGACTCCAGGGCCCTGTTCATCGGCGCCGACCAGGACTACACCAAGGCCGTCCTGGTGGTCGCGGAGCCGCGGGCGTACGCGGAGATCGCCCGGAGCATCGGGGCCGGCGAGTTCAACGCGGCAAAGCTCGCCGGTGCCCCCGGCGGCGCCGACACTCCGGTGCCCGCACTGTTCAGCCGTGACCTGGCCGGGCGGCTGGCCACCGGCACGCCCAAGGTGCACCTGCTCACCGGTAACGACCTGCTCACCACCGTCGCAGGGGTCGTCACCGCCACCCCGGCCCTGCCGGACCCGGGTCTGCCGTTCGTCGTGGTGCCCGCCGGTCCCGCCGCGCAGCGCCTGCCCGAACTCGGCCGGATGAACAAGTGGCTCGGCGTCGGCGACTTCGACCCCGACCAGGTCAGGGCGACGCTCCTGGAGCGGGGCCTGACCCAGCCGACGGGCATCACGAAGCTGATCGCGGAGGACGCCGCGGCCGCGGGCCGGGGCACCCACGGGCTGCCTCCCGGGTACACGGTGGGCAGCAGCCGCGAGTACGCCGCGCAGCTCGCCGAGGACCCGTTGCAGCAGGCCGCCGGGCGGCTGTTCCGGTACGCGGCGTTCGCCGGCGCGGGGTTCGCCCTGCTCGCCGTCCTGCTGACGCTGTTCCAGGCCGCGCCCGACCGCGCGGCGGTGCTCGCCCGGTTGCGGACCATGGGTCTGCGGCCCCGGCAGGGGCTGGCACTGATCATCGCCGAGGCACTGCCACAGGCCCTGGCGGCGGCCGTTGGCGGCGGTCTGGTCGCCGCGGCGGCGGTCGGACTGCTCGGCTCGGCCTTCGACATCTCCACGCTGGTCGGTGCCGAGGTCGGCAACGCCCTGTCGCCCACGGTGGTGCCGGTGCTACTGCCCACGGTGGGCCTGGCGCTGGTGGCCTGCGTCGCGGTGGTGCTGGAGGCGCTGGTCGCCGGCCGGCGCCAGATCGCCACCGAACTACGTGCCGGGGACGGGCGATGACGCCGGCGAGGAGCCGTTCGTCGACACCCTGGAAACTCTGATCGCGGTTTGTGATGATCTTGGCGCGGGGCGCGGAGGCCTGACGGACGAACAGTGGATCCGACTGGAGGAGTTGCTGCCGGCGGGTGAGAAGACAGGGCGGCCTCCGTACCGGACCCATCAGCAGGCCGCCGGGGCGGCGAAAAGGGGGCCTCCAGAAGGAGCCGCCAACTCAAGCGCCACGGGCCGCCGCTACGAGATACGACAAACCTGCCGTCCGCTACGAAGCGACCGTGGGGGGGGGGGGGGGCTTGAACAGATCAGATGAGTGCAAACAGAAAAAACACTATATATAGAGATAGATCTAGGA
>NZ_JBHWIR010000157.1:9364-13892 GCF_042731835.1 Kitasatospora sp. NPDC059817
CCCCTCCCACCCCCCCCCCCCGTGCGCCACACCACAAAAACCCCGGGGCCCCCCCCCCCACTTTCACAACAGGCCATAGTTCGGATGAGCCCGTGTCAGGTGCCCCATGCTCCGTCTCGACCTCGTCCAAGAGCCCAGGCTGCTTGAGATCGAGATCAACACCCGCCGCCCCGGGGAGACCCAACGAATGCGGTGGCTCGGCGAACTCGCCGGCCTGCAGGAGAGCCTGCGGCACATTGCTGACAAGAAGTGTCAGGTCGAACAGCTGCGAGTCCAGGCCGGCCCGGACGCGGATGGTGTCATTGCCCTGAGCCAAGGGGATGGTGCTTACCCCGAAATCACAGTTCGGGGCCTACCCCGCCGGGCTTCTGGCGAGAACTACCGCAACTTCCGATCAAGAGGAGAGCAATGGCTGAGGTCATCAGGTCGGTTCACGAATGAGCCGCAGAGCCACAGGCAGGCCGACTTCGAGCTCACCCGCAACCTACGGGCAACCTCCGGCGGCCCCAGCCCATCGGCGAACAACCCGGCGGCCTCCAGCCGCACCTCCTCGCGACGCTGGCGACCTTTCGCCGTCAGCCCGCCCCCATCCACATATCGCATACCTACGACATAGCGCGCAGATGACCATCAGTCAGCTACATGGACAGGCCAATCACCCCGAAGCGCCGAAGTCAGTAGCGCGCCTGGGCCCAGCTGTAGAGGCGGTGGGCACTGTCACCGAGGCGGGTGGCGTACAGCGTGCCGGGCTGCCCGCCCGCGAGGTCATCCGTGGTGGTGGTGACGCCGACGACGGTGCCGGCGCCGGTCCGGGTGTCGAAGCGGGCGAAGTGCGGGCCGCCGCTCGCCCCGTGCGCCATGTCGCAGGACTCGCCCCACAGCAGGGGCGCCTTGGGGGCCGGCCGGTCCGGTCCGGCGCAGTGGATCATGCGTGAACCGGCGTACTTGGCGCTGGGGTCGTTGAGCCGGTCCTTCGGGTAGCCGAAGGTGTGGATGAACTCGCCCGCCGCGGGCTCGGTGAACGCGATCCGCTGGCTTCCGGTGACGTCCGCGATCCGGCGCCCCTCGGCTGACGGGTTCGCCACGAGGACCCCGGTGTCGTAGCCGGCGACGGCGACGTCGTTCGAGGTCGTGCTGCCCGGATCGGCGTCCCAACGGGAGGACGTGGCCATCGACTTGATGCTGAATCCGCCGAGCGGCTTCGTCCCGTTGCGGTAGCCGGGCACGAAGTAGAGGTTGTGCTGCCAGGTGTCGTCGGCGGCGGGAGCCCCGACGCCCCGCAGGCAGTGCGCCGCGGTGACGACGGTGCTGCGGTTCGCACTGTTGACGACGGTCGCGGTGCAACTGCCGTCGTAGCCGTCGGAGAAGGTGAAGAAGAGCCGGCCGACGCTCCGGTCCACCGCACCGCCGTGGGTCCAGACGGCGCCGGGGTCCGGCGTGTTCGGCGGGAACGGACGCGGATCGTCGGGCGTGGTGTCGTCCTCGGGCACGGGGGTGATCTCGGGGACCATGGCGCCCGCCAGCTTCATTCGCGCGGCGGTCCAGTAGGCGTCGATCCGGCTGCGCTCCTGGGCGGTCGTGGCGCCGGCGTGCGAGGTGACGGAGTCCGGTTCCGCGGCGAAGGCCGCGGTGGGCAGCAGCACCGCCGCTGCCGTGGTCGCGCTCAGCAGGAGGGCGGCTGCGGCGGAGAGGCCGCGGGGGAGTTCTCGGCGTGTGGCTGACATCGTTGCCCATCTCGGTCGGGTGCGGTTCGTGTTCAGGTGCGGTCCGTACGCGGGGGGCGGCCGCGGTCCGCCCCGCGCGTCGCGGATATCCGGCACTGTAGGAACAGAACGTCAGGTCCTGGTCTGGGGCGCGTTTCGCTCTTCCATCGGTACCGTCAGGTTCCGGTAACGACGTCTCGTCCTCGTACCGGTGCCGGGTGTGCGCTCCGACCCGGTTCCAGCCGCAGTTCACGGCCGACGGAGAGGCGGCCGACGGGCTTGTCGAGGTCCGTCGGGACCATGGTTGTGCTCCGCACCGCGAGGGGCTCCCCGGGCTTCGCAAAAAAGGAGCTTGAGGCCACTGGCGCGCGTGTTGTACTTGGCGCATGGGGGTTGGCGACGGTCGGATGCGGTTGCGGGTGACGAGCCACCCTGTTGCCTATCCCGGATCCGGGCTCAGCCGGATCCTGAGCACTGGTCCCATGCTCCGCAACACTTTCGTCCGCCCGCCCGACTACCGAGTCGGGTATCTGGGCGCAAGCCGCGCCGATCTCCTTCGGCTCGGCGCTCTGTTCCGCGTCGCCGCGGCGAGCCCGCACAGCGCGATCTACATTCCGGTCCCACCGGGCGCCCATCCGATGGCCTCCGCCGGCGGCGACACCCATCCGATGCCCATGCTCCTGGCCCGTGAGGACACGGGACTGCGGCCGTCCGACTGGCCGGATCTGCGGCACAGGATGCGCCGCGCCTCGGTGCCGTTGAGGGTGACCGCCCCAGCGGCACGATCTCCCGACCGTCCCGACGACGTCCGTCGCCGAGCCGATCGCCACCCCGCCCGCTTCGCCGAGTACGCCGCGACGATCGTCATCACCGCCCGTGCCGAGCTGCTGTTCTGGATCGGCGACTGGCTCACCGCCGCCGGCGACCGCGTCGCCCAAGACCCCCACGTCCATCAGCACGGCGAGAGCTTCCTCGGCGACATGGTGGGCTTCTTCGACCCCAGGGGCACGGACCAGCCCATGCACGCGTTCTGCGTGGTCGCCGTCGAACCGATCTTCCACCAGGCCCGCTGGCGGAAACAGCGAACACCCAACTGAAGCAGCGGTGGTAGCCGAAGCCCGCCGCGTCGAGGGCCTGCGTCCGCGGCGGCCGGTCAGTCCCGACTGGTCAGTCCCGGCCGGTCAGTCCCGGTCGAGCAGTGGGGGGGGGGGGGGTGGGGCCCCGGGGGGGGGGGCCGGCGCGGCGGGCGAGGTCTGGTCGCCCGCCGGGGTCTGCTCGCCGCTGCCGGCGGCGGGCGGCGGGGTGCCGGGCTGCGCGTCGGCCGGGGCCCCGGTCGTCGGGGCCTGCGGCTGGGCCGGCGTCCCGGCGCGCGGGGCCGGGGCGGCCGGCGCGGGGGCCTGGGTGGCGGCCGGCGCGGGGGTGCCGGCCGACTTGGCGCTCGGCGTCGGACTCGGTGAACCACCCGGGTCCAGCAGGTGGTTGACGCCGCCCAGGACGTCGTCGATCAGCCCGGCCCGGTGGACCGTGTCCGAACCGCCGGGGGCGGCGGAGCGGGCGGCCGACGGCGTGGTCGCCGGGGTGGTGGCCGCGCCGGTCGGGGCGCCGGTCGGCGTCGCGTCGGCGCTCGGCGTACCGGCCAGCGCGGAGGGCTGCTGGGTGGGCGCGGTGGTCGGCGTCTGGGTGGGGATCGCGCTCGGCCCCGTCGAGGGCCCCGTCGAAGGCGCTGTGGAAGGCACCGTCGAGGGCGCCGTGGACGGACCGGGCGGTGGCTCGGGCAGCTCGCTCTTGGGGACGGGCGTCTCCAACGGCGCGACGTCCGGCACGGTGGCGGGCGCGGTCCCGCAGGGCTTGCCCGCCGTGGACTCGGCGACGGCCGGGTTGGGGGTGTACGCGGCGGCCATCAGCAGCGCCGTCGGCACCGCGGCCATCGCCAGCGCGCGGCCTCTCAGCCGGACCCGGACGGGCGTGCGCGGCGCCGCGTGTCGACCGGCGCGCTGCGGTTGGTCCTCCGACGCGCTCACCGCGCCTCCTTCGGGTCCACGGCGACGGCCTGCTCGTTCGACGCGGCCTGTGCGGGCAGCTTCGCGGTGGGCGCTTCGGCGGCCGCGGGCTCCGTGGCGACGCTCCCGGCGACGACCGCGGTCTCGGCGACGGCGGCCTCGGAGGCAGGGATTTCGGAGGCGAGGGCCTCAGGAGCAGGGGCCTCGGTGGCGACGCTCGCGGCGACGGCGGCCTCGGCCGCCTTCGGCTCCGGCAGCGGCGCCCAGGACGCCATCAGACCGCCGCCGATCAGACCCGGCAGCAGCGCCAGGCCGAACCCGGCCAGGTTGGAGACCGGGATCGAGACCAGCGTCAGCAGGGTGGTGGCGACTCCCGCGAAGACCCGCACGGTCGGCTGGAACCACGCGGTCAGCCCGAGCACGATCAGCAGCACGCCGATGATCAGCGATCCGGCGCCCGCCGTGGTGGCCATGGCCACCGTCATGCCGCCCAACGAGAGCTTGGCGTAAGGGAAGTACATGATCGGGACGCCGGCGATCATGGCCAGCAGGCCGCCGTAGTACGGCCGCGTCCGACGGAAGGTACGGAACACCCGGCGCAGCCACTGGACGGGGTTCTCGTGCTCGGCGGGCCGGAATGAGGCAAGGGCGCTGGACACGGTGCAGCTCCTCGATGGTGTGAACGAGGGATGGACGAGACACGGGATCCGGCGACGGCACACGCGCCGCCACCGGTCCCTCAGGCGTCGGGCCGGGCGAGCGGGTCGCCGTCGTGTCGCACAACTCGGCCCGGCTGCTGACCTCCCTGTTCGGGGTGAGCGGGTA
>NZ_JBHWIR010000157.1:13902-15348 GCF_042731835.1 Kitasatospora sp. NPDC059817
TCACTCCCCCGTTGGTGTATACCGGGGTTGGCCGCACCACGGGTCTCCGGCCCGGCCACCCCCCCCCCCCCCGGCGCCCGGGGGGCGGGGGGGGGGGGGCCCGGGCCCCGCCCCCCCCCCCGTCAACGGCCTAGTAGCACTCGCCGGTGCCGTCGGTGTGCAGCGCGAGCTTCAGGCCGGGGAGCTTGAAGGTGCCGGCCGAGGTGGCCCAGGCGGTCTGCTGCACGTTGTACAGGTCGGCCTTGTCGGCGGCCTGGGCGAAGCCGGTCGCGCCGGACGGCAGGCCGCCGAGCTTGGACTTCCAGCCCTGGGTGGCCTCTCCCTTGAGGGTCGAGGCGTCCTGGCCGATGTTGATGTTGGTGAACTCGGCGTCCGCGTTCAGCTGGTCGAGGTCGATCAGCAGGTTCTTGGCGTAGACCTGCTTCTTGACGTCGTCGCTGTTGCCCGCCTCCAGGCGAAGGACGATCTTGGGCAGCTTCCACGGCAGGCCGGGGATGACGTTGGGGTCGGTCACCACCGACTGGCAGAGGCCCTTGATGGTGGCCTCGTCGAAGGCCGAGACGGCGACCGGGTGCGGAGTGCCGTTCACCTCGGCGTCGATCGAGCCGAACTGGGCGAAGTTCTTGCCGTGCAGCTCCGGCGTGGTGACCTTGAAGCTCTGGCCGGAGACGCTGAACGAAGCCGCCAGCGCGTTGTTGGCCATGGCGGCGCCGACCATCGCGGTGGCCGCGATGCTCGGCACCATCACCAGGGCGAAGCGCTTCCAGCGGGTCTTGCCGTAGGTCTGGGACATGCGAGTCCTCCTTCTAGGACGTACATCTCCGGCTCCCCGGCGGCGCGCCCGCGCCGGTGGGGGACTGGGATGGGAGAGAGCTACGTCCTCGGTAGCGGAGAGCGCCTTGGGCGTCGTCGGACGCGGGAGCGGCCGGCACACAGCGGCACTCCCGTCCCTCCACCGGCCGTCCTTGCGGGGCGGCGGGCAGGACCGACGACATCGGCGATCACCCCCGAGCGACAACCAGCGACCGCGCAGGGCCGCGCGGCCGGTCGAAGGACAGGAACCGCCGTGGGACCGCGGATACCCCCCTGCCCTCCCTACCGCCGACCGGGGCCGGCGGATCACCCGGTGGGGATCCCGCGCTCCACGTGGCCGACCGGATCGGAGGGTGTGGAGTCAGGGACCGGGCGTCGCCGATCGTGCTCGAATCCCGGGCGAAGCACAAGAGGTTCCTTACTGACGGGTAATGCAACACCCGGCGGCGTTGACCGCGGAATCTGCGTGACATGCACCGTGCGTGACGTCATGAAGGAAACGTGACGAAGAAATCCGCCGGAAACACGAACGAAACACCCGTGGACAGTCACCAAGTGTGACTGTCGCCGGGGGGGTTGAAAAATAGTGTAAACACTGTAGGGTTGAACCGATTTGGGGCAAAAGACCCCCCG
>NZ_JBHWIR010000157.1:15358-17783 GCF_042731835.1 Kitasatospora sp. NPDC059817
TCTGACCCCTTTCTCTTTCCCCGCCCGCGCGGCCCGCCCCCACACCCCCGCGCGCCCCCCCACCCGGGGTGTTGTCAAGATTTGGTAAACCTCTGTCCGGTTGACCGGATTGTCGCCAAATCACCCGGCGACACCGCAGGTCATCCGCCGTGCCAAGGCCCGCCCGGGACCGGCCGGGCCCGGACCGGATGCAGCGTCAGAACAGCACGCGCGCCAGCGCGGTGCGGGCCGCGGTGACCCGCGGGTCCTCCGTGCCGATCACCTCGAACAGCTCCAGCAGGCGCAGCCGGGCGGCGTCCCGGTCCTCACCGGCGGTCCGGCCGACGGTGTCCACCAGCCGGCCGAAGGCGTCCTCGACGTGACCGCCCACCAGGTCCAGGTCGGCCGCCCGCAGCTGGGCCTCGACGTCCTTCGGGTCGGCCGCGGCCGCGGCGCGGACGGCCTGCGGGTCCACGCTCTCGATCCGCTGCAGCAGTTCGGCCTGGGCGAGGCCCAGCCTGGCCTCGGTGTTGCCCGGCTGGTCGGCCAGCACGTTGCGGTAGGCCTGGACGGCGCCGCCCAGGTCGCCGCTGTCCAGCGCGTCGTGCGCGGCGGCCAGGGCCGGGTCCTCCGGCCGCTGCGGGGCGGCGTCCGGCGCCTCGCCCGGAGCCCCGGCGCCGCCGACCACGCCGAAGCGCTGCTCGGCGACCAGGATCAGCTGGTCCAGCACCTTGCGGACGTTGGCCGCGCTCTCGGCGCCCTGGAACAGCGGCACCAACTGGCCGGCCACCACGGCCATCACGGCCGGGATGCCCTGGATGCCGAACTGCTGGGAGATCAGCGGGTTGGCGTCCACGTCGATCTTGGCGAGCACGAACCGGCCGGCGTACTCCTCGGCCAGGCCCTCCAGGATCGGGCTGAGCTGCTTGCAGGGGCCGCACCACTCGGCCCAGAAGTCGATGACGACCGGCACTTCGGTGGAGCGCTGGACGACCTCGGACTCGAAGGTGTCCTCGGTGACGTCGATGACGAGCGCGTAGGCGGACTGCTCGGGGGCGACTCCGGCCGCTTCGTCGGCGGCCGCCTGGCGGGCCCGCTCGACCCGGGCCTGCTCGGCCTTCTGGGCAGCCTCGCCGGCTGCCTTCACTGCGGCGAGGTCGACCGCACCGCGCAGGGCGGAGCTGTTGAGACGCGAATTCCGTGGCTGCATGGCACCATCCTCCCCCGTCCGCGCCGCCTGCGGGCAACCAACCTCGGGAAAGTCGCCCCGCGCGGGCCGCGCGGCGCGGATTCCCGGGCGCGGTGGCCCTCCCCCGGTAGCCTGAACCGTTCGGCGCGGATCCCCACCCGCGCCCGCGCCGCCCCGTCCCACGGGTGCGGCGCCTGGTTGTCACTGCTTTCGCTACGAGTCGTAGCGTAACTGGAGCCGGGGTCCCGGCCGCAAGCCCCACCGGCGGTTCCGCGACGTGACCTGCCCCACTTTCCGGGGCGGCCCGGCTGCCCGAACGGGCGAACAGCCGCTACCGTTACCAGCCCCACCCATGTTACTCACCAGTAGAGCGCAAGGAGGCCCGGTTGCCGGCCCCCCAGCCCCCCGCGAACCCGGACGTCACGGGCCCGGAGACCGCGGACGGCCCCGCCCCCTCGGCGGGTGCCACGACCAGGGCCAAGGGGCGCCCGCGCAGTGCCGCCGCCGACCGCGCCATCCTCGACGCCACCCGCGAGGCCCTCGCCGAACTCGGCTGGGGCGGGCTGACCATGGGCCACGTCGCGACCCGCGCCAAGGTCGCCAAGACCACCCTCTACCGCCGCTGGCCGTCCAAGAACGAACTCGTGGTGGACGCCGTCGCCAGCCTCTTCGACGACCTGGTGATGCCCGACCTCGGCAGCCTGCGGGCCGACATCGAGGCGGTGGTCGCCCAGTTCGCCGACCTGCTGGCCCGCCCCGAGACCCAGGCCGCGCTGCTCGCGCTGTTCGCCGAGGGCACCCGCGACCCGCACCTGCGCCGCCGGATCCGGGAGGCCATCGTCGACCCGCAGAAGCGCCTGGTCCGGCAGGGCCGGGCGGCCGCCCAGACGCGCGGCGAACTCGCCCCGGACGCCGACCCGCGGACGGCCCGCGAGGAGATCGACATCATCTTCGACACCATCGCCGGGACGGTCGAGCACCGCGTCCTGGTCAGCGGCGAGCCGATCACCGCCGACTGGACCCGCCGCTTCACCAACCTGCTGCTCGGCCCCTTCCCCAGCCTGCTGGGCGACTGAGCGCATGGCGAAGCCGCCCCGCACGAAGAAGCTCCGTACGGGGCGGCCCACCGGCGCGTCCTAGGTCCTGTCCGGTCGATCTTGGTGGATCAGCCCGCGGCGTTGGGCGCCCGGCTGGGCGTGCGCCCGGATCGTCCTCGTACTGGGCGTACTTGGGCGATTCGGGCGTGCGTCCAGGCGG
>NZ_JBHWIR010000158.1:0-17601 GCF_042731835.1 Kitasatospora sp. NPDC059817
CTCCCGGACATGGTGTCCGGGAGGGCCCGTCGGCGTTGGTGCGGGGTCCGTCAGGCGCCGGCGGCGGCGAGGGCGGCCTCGGAGTCGAGGACGCCCGCCACGGCCTGGAGGACGGCGGCGATCTTCATCGAGGCCTGGACGACCTCGCGCTCGACACCGGCCTTGCGCAGCACGGCCTCGTGCGAGTCGAGGCACTGGCCGCAGCCGTTGATGGCCGAGACGGCGAAGCACCAGAGCTCGAAGTCGACCTTCTCGACGCCCGGGGTGCCGATGATGTTCATCCGCAGACCGGCCCGCATCGTGCTGTACTCCTTGTCGGAGAGCAGGTGCAGCGTCCGGTAGTAGACGTTGTTCATCCCCATGATCGCGGCCGCGCCCTTGGCGGCGGTGTATGCCTCCGGGGAGAGGTTGGCCTTGGCCTCGGGCTCCAGCTCACGCAGCACGGCGGCGCTGCGGGTGGCCATCGCGCAGGACAGCACGGTGCCCCAGAGCTGCTGGGCGGGGAGGTCGGAGTTGCCGATGACCGAGCCCAGGTTGAGCTTGAGGTCCTTGGCGTAGTCCGGGAGGGCGGCCTTCAGGTCGTCGAGGGCCATGGGTCAGCCCGCCAGCAGGGCCTGGGCGTCGAGGGTGTCCTCGCCCTTGGTCCAGTTGCACGGGCACAGCTCGTCGGTCTGCAGGGCGTCCAGCACCCGCAGGACCTCCTTGGGGTTACGGCCGACGGAGCCGGCGGTCACCATGACGAACTGGATCTCGTTGTTCGGGTCGACGATGAACACCGCGCGCTGGGCGGTGCCGTCGGCGCCCTCGACGCCGCAGGCGCGCATCAGGTCGTGCTTGACGTCGGCCAGCATCGGGAAGGGCAGGTCGCGCAGGTCCTTGTGGTCCTTGCGCCAGGCGTGGTGCACGAACTCGGAGTCGCCGGAGACGCCGAGGATCTGGGCGTCGCGGTCCGCGAACTCGTCGTTCAGCTTGCCGAACGCGGCGATCTCGGTCGGGCAGACGAAGGTGAAGTCCATCGGCCAGAAGAAGACGATCTTCCACTTGCCCTCGTAGGACTTGTGGTTGATCTCGGCGAAGGCGTTCGCGGCGTCCAGGTCGACGCAGGCGTTGAGTTCGAACTCGGGGAACTTGTCACCGATCGTGAGCACGTTCGCTTCTCCTGAAGTGAGACTGAGGGGAGTTTTGTCCGGATTCCGGACACGTCCTACGGTTCCACATCGTGGACTGATCAGGGAAATAGCTACACTTGATGTGTCTGATCGGAGATGGCTATCAGTACCGAACCGCCCACGTCGCGGCCCCGCCCCCGCAGGGGTGCCGCCGCCAAACCCGAGGCCGCTGTGGCGAGCGCCACAGTCCGCAGCCCCCGGGCGCCGACCGTCGCCCAGCTCAAGGCCTTCCTCGCGGTCGCCGAGCACCGGCACTTCCGGGAGGCCGCCGCCGCCACCGGGACCAGCCAGCCGGCCCTGTCCGGGGCGGTCGCGGCACTGGAGGAGTCGCTGGGCGCGCAGCTGGTCGAGCGTACGACGCGCAGGGTGATTATCACTCCCCTGGGTGAGCGCGTGCGCGAGCACGCACGCCGGGTGCTCGCCTCGCTGCAAGCCCTCACCGAGGAGGTCGAGGCCGCCCGCCGCCCGTTCACCGGGCCGCTGCACCTCGGCGTCATCCCGACCGTCGCGCCCTACCTGCTGCCCACCGTGCTGCGGCTGGTCCGCGACCGCTTCCCGGAGCTGGAACTGCACGTCCACGAGGAGCGCACCCCCGCGCTGCTGGAGGGGCTGGCCGCCGGGCGGCTGGACGTCCTGCTGCTCGCGCTCCCGGCCGGCGGCACCTCGCCGACCCGCGACATCCCGCTGTTCGACGAGGACTTCGTCCTGGTCACCCCGCCCGACCACCCGCTCGCCGGGCGGATCGACGTCCCGCGCGACGTGCTGCTCGACCTGGACGTGCTGCTGCTGGAGGAGGGCCACTGCCTGCGCGACCAGGCCCTCGACATCTGCCGTGAGGTCGGCGCCGATCCCGGGGGCTCCACCACCCGCGCGGCTGGCCTGTCCACCCTGGTCCAGCTGGTCGCCGGCGGCCTCGGGGTGACGCTGCTGCCCGCCACCGCGCTGGACGTCGAGGCCGGCCGCACCGACCGGCTGGCCGCCGT
Source organism: Kitasatospora sp. NPDC059817 (assembly GCF_042731835.1). Classification (NCBI taxonomy): domain Bacteria; kingdom Bacillati; phylum Actinomycetota; class Actinomycetes; order Kitasatosporales; family Streptomycetaceae; genus Kitasatospora; species Kitasatospora sp. NPDC059817. Next base: position 2,153 of record NZ_JBHWIR010000158.1, read on the forward strand.
CCGCTTCGCCGCCCCGACCCCCGGCCGCCGGATCGGGCTGGCCACCCGCCCGGGCTCGGCCCGCAGCGCCGAGTACGAGCGCTTCGCGGCCGCGCTGCGCGAGGTGCTGGCCGAACTCCCGGTCCGGATCGCCTCCTAGGGCGTGCGCGTGCCTCGGCGCCTACGGCTTCGCCGGGGCGCCGAGGCAGAGTCCGACCGTGGTGGCCACCAGCAGGTCCAGGGCCCGCAGGGTGCCGTGGTCGGGCTGCTCGCCGGGCGCGCGCAGGGCCAGGTAACGGTCGGTGAGGCCGTCGAAGCCGGTGAGGAAGTGGACGGCGATCTCCTCGGCGGGCGTGGCCAGTTCGAGGCCGTGCGCCTCGGCGAGGGTGGTGAGCATCTCCGCTGCGGTGCGCTCGATCCCGTGCTGGAGCGCCCGCATGATCTCCTGGAGGTCCGGGTCGCGCATCGCCAGCGCCGCGAACTCGCTCAGCAGCAGGCAGCGCCCGTCCGTGCCGGTCGAGCTCTCCCAGAGCGCGTGGACCAGTGTGGCGACCTGCTCGCCGAAGGAGCCGTCGCCCGGGTAGGCGGCGCGGACGTGGCCGATGAACTCGGCGGTCAGCTGCTCGACGACGGCCCGGTAGAGGTCCTTCTTGGTGCCGAAGGTGTAGTGCACCGTCGCCTGCGCCACGCCCAGCTCGGCCGCGATCGCCCGGGTGCTGCCGGCGGCGACCCCCTCCCGGGTCATCAGGTCGAGGGCGGCCTGGACCAGTTGCGGTCGGCGTTCGGAGGCGGGGACATGAGCCATCCAGCCAGGGTATCGCCATGGTCGGACAACTGCGTCGAGAGATTCTGTCGCTCGATTCTGTCGACTAACTTTGTCGCCTGACAAGGTTGCGCGTACGGTGGACCGCGACCTGTTCAGGCACCTGCCTGCCCGACGATCTGACCGAGGGGTCACCCATGGCCGCGTACCTCTACCGACTGGGCCGCTACTGCTTCCGGAGACGGCGGGCGGTGCTGGCGGTCTGGATCGCCGTGCTGATCGCGATCGGCGGGGCCGCGGGTGCCTTCGCCGGCAAGACCAGCGACGAGTTCAAGGTGCCGGGCACCGAGGCGCAGACCACCCTGGACCGGATCAAGGACACCTTCCCGGAGCAGGGCCACGGCTCCGCCCAGGTCGTCTTCGCGGCCCCCGCGCCCGGCGGCGCCACCACGCCCGAGGCGGGCAGGGCGGTCAGCGAGACGGTCGCCCGGATCGCCGCCGTCCCCGGCGTGGCCGCGGTGCCCGACCCGTACGCCACCCACGCCGTCTCACCGGACGGCCGGGTCGCTATCGCCCTGGTCTCCTTCGACCACAAGCTCGCCGACGTCACCGACCAGCAGCGCGAGGCCGTCAAGGCCGCCGCCGAACCGGCCCGCGCGGCCGGGTTGGACGTCGCCTTCGGCGGCGACGCGTACAACCGGATGGCGCAGGTCGACGGCGGCGAGGCGATCGGTCTGGCCATCGCCGGGGTGGTCCTGGTGATCACCCTCGGCTCGTTGGTCGCCGCCGGGCTGCCGCTGCTGACCGCCCTGGTCGGGGTCGGCGTGGCGATGGCCGCGATCATGGCGCTGTCCGGCTCGTTCGAGATCATCACCACCGCGCCGGTGCTGGCCCTGATGGTCGGTCTCGCCGTCGGCATCGACTACGCGCTGTTCATCCTCTCCCGGCACCGCCGCCACCTGGACGAGGGCCTGGAGCCGGACGAGGCCGCCGCCCGCGCCACCGCCACCGCCGGCAGCGCCGTCGTCTTCGCCGGCCTCACCGTCGTCGTGGCGCTCGCCGGGCTCGCCGTCGCCGGCGTCCCCTTCCTGACCGTGATGGGCCTGGCCGCCTCCGGCGCCGTCGTGGTGGCCGTCCTGGTCGCGATCACGCTGCTGCCCGCGCTGCTCGGCTTCGCCGGCCGGGCCATCGACCGGCTGCCGGTCTGGAAGCGGGCGCTGCGCACCGGCGGCCGCACCACCCTGGGCGAGCGTTGGGGCCGCTTCGTGGTCCGCCGCCCGCTGGCCGTGCTGCTCGTCGGACTGGCCGGACTGGGCCTGCTCGCGGTGCCCGCCGCCAGCCTCCAGCTCGGCCTGCCGGGCGGCGGTTCGCAGGCCGCCGGCACCGATGCGCGCAAGGCCTACGACCTGGTCGGCGAGAGCTTCGGGCCGGGCTTCAACGCGCCGCTGGTGGTCGTCGTGGACGCCGGGGGCGCGCCGCAGCCGGAGCAGGCGGTGCAGGGGGTGGCGGCCAGGCTGCAGACCCTGCCGGGCGTGCGGACACTGCTGCCCCCGGCCGTCGACCAGGCCGGTCGCACCGCCCTGCTCACCGTCATCCCGCAGACCGGACCGGACGACGCCGGCACCAGGACACTGGTCAACGAGATCCGCGACCAGCGCGCGCCGCTCAAGACCTCGACCGGCGCGGACATCGCCGTCACCGGCACCACCGCCGCCAACATCGACGTCTCCACCAAGCTCGGCCAGGCACTGCCGCCGTTCCTCGCGGTGATCGTCGGCATCGCGGTGGTGCTGCTGGCGCTGGCGTTCCGCTCGGTGCTCGTCCCGCTCAAGGCGGTGGCCGGCTTCCTGCTCAGCATCACCGCCTCGCTCGGCGCGGTGGTCGCGGTCTACCAGTGGGGCTGGCTGGACGGCCTGATCGACGTGCCGAAGGTCGGACCGGTGGTGAGCTTCGTGCCGATCCTGCTGATCGGCGTGCTGTTCGGGCTGGCGATGGACTACGAGCTGTTCCTGGTCTCCGGGATGAAGGAGCAGTACGTCCACGGGAAGGCGCCGCGGGACGCCGTGGTGGCCGGGGTGCGCGGCGGCGCCCGGGTGGTCACGGCGGCGGCGCTGATCATGGTGTCGGTGTTCGGCTCGTTCGTCTTCGGCCACGACCCGATCGTGCAGCCGATCGGCTTCGCCCTCGCGGTGGGCGTGCTGGTGGACGCCTTCGTGGTGCGGATGGCGCTGGTGCCGGCCGCGATGGCGCTGTTCGGCAAGGCCGCCTGGTGGTTCCCGAAGCGGCTGGAGAAGGTCGTGCCGAGGGTCGACATGGAGGGCGAGCAGCTGATCGCTCGGCTGGAGCCGGCGGAGCAGCAGGCGAAGGAGCCCGCCGGGGTCTGAACCGCTCCCGGGCGCCCGGCGGGCCGCTCCCGTCGGGCGCCCGCGGCCGGTTACGGCAGCCGCGGCTCGACGGGCGGTTGGGGCAGTCGCTGCTCGAACCAGACGACCTTGCCGGTGCCCAGCCGGGTGGCGCCCCAGCGGTCCGCGCACCGGGCCACTATCTGCAGGCCGCGACCGCGTTCGTCCTCCGGCCCGGTACGGCGCGGCCGCGGCAGCAGCGGGCTGTCGTCGCCGACCTCGCAGCGCAGCCGGGTGGTGCGCACCAGGCTCAGGGTGACCGGGCGGGTCGCGTGCTGGACGGCGTTGGTCACCAGCTCGCTGATCATCAGCTCGGTCGCCTCGCTGAGCTCGCCGAGCCCCCAGCGGCGCAGCGTGTGGGCGGCCAGCCGGCGGGCCCGGCCGGGCGTCTCGTTGCGCGGCTGGAGGTACCAGTGCGCGACGTCCCCGGCCGGGATGCCGTCGAAGCACGCGCCCAGCAGGGCGATGTCGTCGCCGCGGTCGCCGGGCGGCAGGATCCGCAGCGCCTCCTGGCACAACTGCTCGGGGGACTGCCAGCGGGCGGCGGCGATCCGGGCGCGGAGCACCTCCAGGCCGTCGCTGATCGGGCGGCTGCGGGTCTCCACCAGGCCGTCGGTGAACAGCAGCAGGGCCGAGCCGGGCGGGGCGGGCAGCTCGACCGAGTTGAAGTCCACCCCGCCGACCCCGATCGGGGCCCCGGAGTCCAGTTCCACCAACTCGGCGGTGCCGTCCGGCCGGACCAGGACGGGCGGGACGTGCCCGGCGTTGGCCAGCACCACCCGGTTGGCGATCGGGTCGTACACCGCGTACACGCAGGTCGCCAGGTGCTGTTCGCGGCCGAGCCGTTGGGCCTGCTCGTCCAGGTGGTAGAGCACCTCGTGCGGGGGCAGGTCGAGGGCGGCCAGGGTCTGGGCGCTGGTGCGCAGTTGGCCCATGATGGCGGCCGAGGTGAGCGAGTGGCCCATCACGTCGCCGACGATCAGGGCGACCCGGTTGCCGGGCAGCGGCACGGCGTCGTACCAGTCGCCGCCGACCTGCGCGCCGCGCTCGCCCGGCAGGTAGCGCTGGGCGAGGCGCACGCCGTGCGGCTGCGGCAGGCGCAACGGCAGCATGCTGCGCTGGAGTTCGTTGGCTATCTCCCACTCGCGGGCGTACCGCAGGGCGGTGTCCACCGCCAGCCCCGCCTGGGTGGCGAGGTGCGCGGCGGTCGCGGTGTCGGCGGCGTCGAAGGCGGGCCGGCCGGTGCGTTCAGGAGGGCGGCGGATCAGCACCAGCAGGCCGAGCACGGCCTTGCGGCCGCGCAGCGGCAGAGCCAGCACCGACGTGCCCGCGGCCAGCCGGGCCAGCCCGCGGGTGCCGTACAGCTCACGCAGCAGTGCCTCGGTGCGTTCGGCGCCGGGCGCGCCGAGCACCGCGGACTCGGCGGGGCGGCGGCTCAGCAGGGCGTGCGCGAGCGCCCCGCCGCGGGTCACCGGGGTGGCGGGGCCGGTGTCGGCGGTGGAGCGGGAGCCGTACCGGGAGCGGTGCCGGTCGTCTGCTCCGCTGGGCCGGCCGCGCCGTCCGATCCGGGTGCCGGTGCTGTGGTGGATCCGCAGCTCGTCCGGGAAGCCGGGCTCGCGCTCGACGTTGGGCAGCGGATCGCGCAGGTGGACCACGGCGGCGTCGGCCAGCGTGGGGACGAGCACCCGGCCGATGTTGCGCAGCGTCGCGGACAGGTCGAGCGCGCTGTTGATCCGCCGGGTGGCCAGGTCGAGGTAGCCGAGCCGGCCCGCCACGTCCTCGCGCTCCGGGCGCGCGGTCGGTTGGTGTGCCGGTGCCGGTGCCGGCACCGGTGCTGAAGCTGGTGCCAGGGGCAGGCCGCGCTGGCCCGGGACGGCAGGCGGCTGTCCGCCCTCGGTCTTGAGCTGGTCGCGCACGGCTGCCTGTCCTGGATTCGGTGTGGTCTCTGTGGTGGTCTGCGGTGTCCTGCTGGCGGGCCCTGCTGCCGTCCGGTGGGTCAGCCGACGCGTCGACAGCACAGGAACAGCTGTTCCTCCGGCGGCAGCGTGGTGCTGGCCGGCGCGTACGGATGCCCCGAGCACTCCTCGACGGTGAAGCCCGCCGTGACGAGAACCCGCTCCAGATCCTCCCTCAGGTACCCACTGATCCGCAGCTCTCTGCCAAGGAACGGAAGCGGAACGTGATCCAGATCCGCCTCGACCATACCGAGCGCCAGCAGTCCGCCCGGCCGGAGGAGTTCGCGCAGCCGTGCGAGCACGGTCGGGATCTCGTCCTGCGGCAGCAGGATCAGCGAGAAGAACGCGGTGACGGCGGCGAACCCGTCCTTGCCCAGCGGTCCCAGTCCGGGGGCGTTCCAGACCTGCCCGGCGCGCTCGGTGGCCAGATCGAACAGGTCGATCCGATGGAACTCCGGCGGGTGTTCGCCCGGGAACCGGGCCTGCCGGGCCAGCGAGAGCATCACGTCCGAGAGGTCTATCCCGGTCACCCGCAGCCCGCCCGCGACCAGCTGCCGGACCGTCGGGTCCCCGGTGCCGCAGCCCACGTCCAGCACTCGCGCGCCGGGTTCGAGCTCGGCCAGCAGCTGCCGTCCGCAGGCCAGCTGCCCGTCCTTGGCCGGGAACGCCTCGCCGTACCCGGCACCGATGGTGTCGAAGGCGACGGCTTGCAGGGCACGCGCCGCCCGGCGCCGCCGCACGTCGGGCCCGTCGTCTCCCGCGTCCTCGTCGACGGGGAACGAGTCGGATATCTGTCCGGTCGTCACGATTGAGAGGCACCCTTCCACCCGTGGCCTCCGGCCGGCTGCACGCGGCCGCACGGGAGCGGGATGCCGTCCGCCCCGGCGCCCGTCCTGCCTCGCCGGCCCACACGTTGCCGGCAGACACTCGTGTGTGTACTGGCATCTGAGAATATGCGTGATCTCTGCGCCATGGGGTCCCTTTCCAGCCAACTCGTCATGCTTGGGCCGGTGTGGACGGGGTTGCGGAAGCACGACGGTGCGGGCGGGGGTGGTGCGCGCGGGCTCCGCGCGCCGCATGGCGCGCCGTGGTGGAACGGCTGACCTGCGGTTTCGCCGGGCCGAGGGCGGGCCGTCGGGCGTTTATCGAACGTCAATCGCCGGAGTGCAGAGTGGAGTCCAGCGCCGGGGAAGCGTTGAGGGCGCTCCCGCAGCCGGGGGGCTGCGGGGGCGCCGACGCGCACAACGGGGGTAGGGGCTCTGCCGGGGGGCGGAGACCTACGGCGCTGGGGAAGATGGGGGAGGCTCGGTGTGCTGTTGGGAGATGAGGTCCGCCACGGGGGAGGCCTCCGGCACACCGAGCCGCGTGAAGATCGCGTGCGCCTCGCGCAGGCAGGCGAGCGCGCGGGCGGGCTGCGCCAGCGCCAGTAGCGCCTCGCCGAGGGTGGCGTTCGCGAGGCCCTGGCAGTAGGCGGCGTCCAGTTCCTGGGCGATCACGAGCGACTCGCCGGCCGCCTCGGCCGCCTCGGCGTGCTGTCCGGCGGCGAGCAGGGCGGAGGCCAGGCGGGCGAGGGTGTAGCCCTCCCAGAGCGGATTCTGCTGGGCCTGGAACAGCTGGTGGGCCTCTCGCAGGTAGCCCACCGCCGCCCTCGGCTCGTCGGTGGAGGCGAGCACCACACCGGTCTGGTACAGGGTGTCGGCGAGGCAGGGGCCGTTGCTCGACGTCCGGGCCGTCGCCACCGCCTCGATGACCGAGCGGACAGCGGTCTCGGTGTCTCCCAGCTTGAGCTGTGCCCGCGCCATGTTGCCGAGCAGCCGGGCTTCGTTGATCGGAACGCGGACCACCCGGCTGATGCCCAGGGCCTGCTCGAAGAGCGGGATGGCCTCGGCGGGGCGGTTCGTCAGGCTGAGGATGATCCCCAGGTCGTTGCTCGCCGCCGACCGCAGGATCGTCATGTCGTCGGAGCGCTGAAGGCTCAGGCTCTTGCGGAGCGACTGTTCGGCGCCCTGGAAGTCATTGGTGATCGACTGCAGCGTGCCGAAGGCGAAGTGCACCCGGGCCAGGGCGGCAGCGTCTCCGTAGGCGGTGGCGTTGCGCTCGGCGGTCACCAGGAACCGGCGCATCCGGGAGCCGTGCGTGGGATCCGTGACCAGGCTGTTCAGGACGATCAGCAGGTCGACGGCCGGGCGCAGCACGAAGTCCGGTCCTCGCACGGCCGCCTCGACGGCGCTGAGCAGGAAGGTGATCTCCGTCCGCAGCCACTGCCGGGCGTCCTGGCTCGTCGGCAGGTCCAGGCCTGACGAGCCCAAGGGGTTGAGCGGTTCCGGGAGCTGGTCGTCGGGCTCGATCACCTGGGCCGCGTTGCGGACGGTCGGGATCAGCAGGTCGAGCAGGCGCAGCACCGCCCGCTCCTGCTCCGTGGTGTCGCCGATCCGCTCGTTCTGCCGCTGGGCGTAGAGCCGGAGCAGGTCGTGGTAGCGGTAGCGGCCGGGGGTGAAGCACTCCAGCATGTTCGCCTCGACCAGCGCTTCGGCGAGGTCCTCGGCGGTGTACTCGTTCGCGCCGAGCAGCGCCGCGGCGGCGGGCAGCGGGATGTCGGGGGAGTCGATCAGGGCGAGCAGCCGAAAGGCGCGGGCCTCGTCCGCCGAGAGCTGGCCGTAGCCGAGTCCGATGGTGGTCTCCACGGCGAGGTTGCCGAGTTGGAGTTCGTCCAGTCGCCGCCGCTGGTCGGCTAACCGTCTGGCCAGGTCGGAGACGCTCCAGCGCGGACGGCTGGCCAGCCGGGCGGCGGCGATGCGGACGGCGAGCGGCAGGAACCCGCAGGCGGTGACCACCTGCATGGCCGCCTCCGGTTCGGCGGCGACCCGCTGCTCGCCGACGATGGCCGAGAACAGCGCCAGCGCTTCGTTCGGGGTCAGCTCCTCGACGTCGAACAATTGCGCACCCGGGATGCCGGCCAGCCGGGAGCGGCTGGTGGCGAGCACGGCGCAGCCGGAGACGCCGGGGATCAGCGGCCGGATCTGCTCGGCGTCGCGCGCGTTGTCGAGCAGGATGAGCATCCGCCGGCTGGCGAGCAGCGACCGGTAGAGGGCGGCGCGCTGTTCGAGGGAGTCGGGGCTGTCGGTGACGCCGAGCGCGTGCAGGAAGTCGCCCAGGACGGCCACCGGGTCGGCCGGCGAGGTGCCGGCGCCGCGCAGGTCGACGTACAGCTGCCCGTCCGGGAACTCGCCGCGGACGCGGTGGGCGACGTGGACGGCGAGGGTGGTCTTCCCGACCCCGCCGATGCCGGCCAGTGAAGTCACCACCACGGCCTGGCCGGTGGCGTTCATCAGGACCGTCGAGAGGTCGCTCACCAGGTCGGTGCGGCCACTGAAGTCCGATACGTCGGCCGGGAGTTGGGCGGGCGCCGGGGGAGCGGCCGGGCCGTCCTCGCGGCTCACCGGGGCCGGTACGGCCGGGAGGGCGAGCGTCGGGTCCGCCGCCAGGATGCGGGCGTGCATCGCGGACAGGCCGGCACCGGGTTCGACCCCGAGCTCCTCGATCAGCAGCTTGCGGGTGTCGGTGTAGACGCCGAGCGCCTCGGCCTGGCGCCCGCAGCGGTACAGCGCCAGCATCAGCAGCTCGCTCAGGCGCTCGCGCAGCGGGTGTTCGGCCGTCAGGCTGTTCAGCTCGCCGACGATCTCGGCGTGCAGGCCGATGTCGAGGGCGACGGCGCACAGCTCCTCGGCGGCGGCCACCTGTCGTTCGGCGAGCCGCAGCCGCTGGGTGTCGGCGTAGGGGCCGGGGATGCCGGTGAGCGGCCGGCCGCTGAACAGGTCCAGCGCCCGTGCCAGCAGCCGGTGCGCCTCGTGCTTGTCGCCCGCGGCCCGGGCGGCCGCGGCCTCGGCGGAGAGCCGTTCGAAGACCGTCAGGTCGAGGGCCTCGCCCGGGATGCGCAGCGCGTAGCCGTCGGCGACCGAGATCAGCAGCTCGGAGGGCCGGCGCACCTCCCGCCGGGGCTCGATGACGGAGCGCAGGCGGGAGACGTAGGTGCGCAGCGCCGCCACCGCCTGGGCCGGGTGTCGCTCGCCCCAGAGCGCGTCGACCAGGTCCTGTGTGGTGACCGGGCGTCCGGAATGCAGCAGAAGGGTGGTCAGAACTGCCTGTTGCTGGGGGGATCCGAGGGAAAGGGGCTTGCCGTCGAGCCAGGCCTGGACCGGACCGAGGACTTGGAAGCGCAGCGCAGAGGTCTGCGGCGTCTCCCGAAACTCCATGAAAGTCCCCCGATGGCCTGTGGTGTCGATTCCGTGAAAGGGCGCTCGGCGGTCCGCCGTGGTGCTTCAGCTTAGGCGGACGCCCGACTCTGCCGGACGGCAGCGCAAGCCGCACGGTGTTTATCGGACATTTAATCAACCCTACGATACTGTCCGCACGCCCGTGCCACGGAGGTCGGGCGAGACACATTTGATGACCGAAAGGCGGCCGCCCAATGGCCAACGACCAGAGCGAGACCCCGGTGGCGTCGGCGCCCGAGAACGCGGCGACGACGGATGCCCCGGCCGTCGCTGTGGAGGCGGGCAAGGCTGTCGAGGACGCGGTGGCCGCGTCCTCGAACACGACCGAGTACACCGCGCCGTCCGACGCGCAGAAGGCGGCGATCGAGAACGACCTGTTCGGGGACGAGGCCGCGCACGTGGTGGAGCCCGTCGCGCCGGCCACGGGCGGGCCGGGCAAGCGGTACGAGCCGGAAGGCATGATCTCCGGCCACCCGTAAGCCGGTCCGGCCGTAGGCCCCGTGCCCCTCGTGTCCCGGTCCGGGCACGGGGGCGCTGTGGGTTTTGGGCGTGCCCCATTCGGCACCGGTGCCCGCCCGGTGGCCGAATCCAGCCCGTGGTGCACTCATGGTGACCGGCGATATCCGTAACGTGCCCGACGGTGGGTGCGGGGCGTTCCGGAATTCCGGATTCACTCGGGGGGATTGCGGGTGGGAATGCTGCTGTTTGCGTGCTTTTTGCCGCAATTAGCGCGGAAGATCGTATTCGGCTGAATCGCGGGGCCCGGGAACGGGCGAGACCCGTCCGGGTTCGGCGGTCCATTCGAGGCCGCCGCCCTCGGGGCGCAGGTAGTGCTCCCCGCCGATGGTGTCCATGTAGATGCCGGTGCGTCCGGTCCTCCGGTCGAGGACGAGTTCACCCACGTGCGGCCGGTAGGCCGCGGAGTCGCGCTGACGGGTGCTCACCGCACTGCTCCTCGCTGTTCTGGTGCGGGTGCGGCGCCGGGTGGGGGCCGCGCCCTGGTCGCTGTCCGTGTGTGTGGTGCTCGGCGACTACCCAGCATCTCTAGAGAAGCTAATATCTCTAGAGATGTCAACAGTCGTAGCCGCTTACCGTCCGCCGCGGTCGCGCCTACGATTTGTCCGAGGGAGAGGGAGCGGCGATGACCGGCAGCAGTGGCGACAAACAGCCCAAGTACCAACGGATCGCCGACACGCTGAAGGCGGCCATCGATGACGGCCGGTACCGCGCGGGTGACCGGCTGCCGGGCGAGAACGACCTCATGGACGAGTACGGCGTGGCCCGGATGACCGCCCGCCAGGCGCTCGGCGTGCTGCAGAGCGAGGGCATCGCCGAGGCGCGCCGGGGAGCCGGGGTCTTCGTCCGGGACTTCCGGCCGCTGCGCCGGCGCGGGATCCAGCGGCTGGCGCAGGGGCAGTGGGGCTCGGGCCGGTCGATATGGTCGGCGGACATCGACAACCGCCTGCTGGTGGTCGACCAGGTGTCCGTCACCGAACGGGGCGCGCCGGAGCACGTCGCCCGGGTGCTGGGAGTGGATCCGGGCGCGTCGATGTGCGTACGGCACCGCCGCTTCGTGCTGGACGGCAAGCCGGTGCTGCTGTCGACCTCCTACCTGCCGGCCGGCCTGGTCGCCGGCACGGCCATCACCCGCGAGGACACCGGCCCGGGCGGCACCTACGCCCGGCTGGCCGAGATCGGCGCGAAGCCCGTCCACTTCCGCGAGGAGGTCCGCTCCCGGATGCCCGGCGCGGAGGAGGCGGCCCGCCTGGAGCTGTCGGCGGGCACCCCGGTCATCCTGATCTGCCGCACCGCCTTCGCCGACGAGGGCCAGGTCGTCGAGCTCAACGAGATGATCCTCGACGCCGCCTCCTACGTCCTGGAGTACGACTTCGACGCGTGAGCACGCGCAACGCGGCCGCCCCGGTCGCGACGAACGCGGCCGGGGCGGGGTGCGTCGCTACTGGTAGTGGTAGCGGGCCTTGAGGATCATCACTTCCTTCTCGTCGGCCCGGTACACCAGGCGGTGCTCGTCGTCCATCCGGCGTGACCAGTAGCCGGCCAGGTCGCCCTTCAGCGGCTCGGGCTTGCCGATCCCGCTGAAGGGGTCGCGCTGGATCTCGCCGACCAGGCGGGTGATCCGCTGAGCCATCTTCCGGTTCGATCCGAGCCGGAACAGGAAGTCCTCCCAGGCGTCCGGGTCGAAGTGGACACTCCTCACACCTCACCCGCCAGGGCTTCCAACTCCTCCAGGGTCCTGGTGACGCCGGGGTGGCCGGCCTTGTCGCGGGCGACGGCCGCCATGAGCCGCTGGGCGTTGGCGGGAGAGCGCAGGAGATAGATCGTCTCCTGCCACGCGTCGTAGTCCTCGGCCGACATGAGGACCGCGTCCCCGCTTCTGGAGGTGATCCTTATCGGGGCGTGGTCGTCATTGACCTTCTTGATCAACGGGAAGAGCTGGGTGCGTGCCTCGCTCGCACTGATCGCCATCGCCATGCCCTCCATGTTCGTACCGGTTCTCGGTACCGCCATGGTACGAGTCCTGAGTACCACCTGCCAGTGTATTGCGTCCATGCAGAACCGCCCCGGTCGCGACGAACGCGGCCGGGGCGGTTGAGGAGGCGGGGGCGGCTGGGGAGGCCGGGGCGGTTACTCCTTGGAGCGGACCCGGAGGCTGGTGATCAGCGGGCCCTCGGTGGTCTCGCGGAAGAAGTCGTTGCCCTTGTCGTCGACCACGATGAAGGCCGGGAAGTCCTCGACCTCGATGCGCCAGACGGCCTCCATGCCGAGCTCGGCGTACTCCAGGACCTCGACCTTCTTGATGCAGTCCTGGGCGAGGCGGGCGGCCGGGCCGCCGATGGAGCCGAGGTAGAAGCCGCCGTGGGCGGCGCAGGCGTCGGTGACCTGCTTGCTGCGGTTGCCCTTGGCGAGCATGACCATGGAGCCGCCGGCGGCCTGGAACTGGTCGACGTAGGAGTCCATCCGGCCGGCGGTGGTGGGGCCGAAGGAGCCGGAGGCGTAGCCCTCGGGGGTCTTGGCCGGGCCGGCGTAGTAGACGGGGTGGTCCTGGAGGTACTTGGGCATGCCCTCGCCGGCGTCCAGGCGTTCCTTGATCTTGGCGTGGGCGATGTCGCGGGCGACGACCAGGGTGCCGGTGAGCGAGAGCCGGGTCTTGACCGGGTACTTGGACAGCTCGGCGCGGATCGCGGACATCGGCTGGTCGAGGTCGACGCGCACGACGTCGTCGTCCAGGTGCTCGTCGGTGGTGTCCGGCAGGTACTTGGCCGGGTCGGTCTCCAGCTGCTCCAGGAAGACGCCCTCGGCGGTGATCTTGCCGAGCGCCTGGCGGTCGGCGGAGCAGGAGACGGCCATGGCGACCGGCAGCGAGGCGCCGTGGCGCGGCAGGCGGACGACCCGCACGTCGTGGCAGAAGTACTTGCCGCCGAACTGGGCGCCGATGCCGATCTTCTGGGTCAGCTCGGTGACCTTCGCCTCCAGCTCCAGGTCGCGGAAGCCGTGGCCGGTCTTGGCGTCGCCGGAGGTCGGCAGGTTGTCCAGGTAGTGCGCGGAGGCGTACTTGGCGGTCTTGAGCGCGAACTCGGCGCTGGTGCCGCCGATCACGATCGCCAGGTGGTACGGCGGGCAGGCGGCGGTGCCGAGCGAGCGGATCTTCTGCTCCAGGAACGAGAGCATGCTCGCCTCGTTCAGGATGGCCTTGGTCTCCTGGTACAGGTACGACTTGTTGGCGGAGCCGCCGCCCTTGGCCATGAAGAGGAACTTGTACGCGCCGCCGTCGGTGGCGTACAGCTCGATCTGGGCCGGCAGGTTGTTGCCGGTGTTCTTCTCGTCCCACATGGTCACCGGGGCCATCTGGGAGTAGCGCAGGTTGAGCTTGGTGTACGCGTCGAAGACGCCGCGCGCGATGGCCGACTCGTCGCCGCCCTCGGTGAGCACGTTCTGGCCGCGCTTGCCCATGACGATGGCGGTGCCGGTGTCCTGGCACATCGGCAGGATGCCGCCGGCCGAGATGTTGACGTTCTTCAGCAGGTCGAGCGCGACGAAGCGGTCGTTCGGGCTGGCCTCCGGGTCGTCCAGGATGCGGCGCAGCTGGGCGAGGTGGGCGGGGCGCAGGTAGTGCGAGATGTCGTGCATCGCCTCGGCGGTGAGCAGCCGCAGCGCCTCGGGCTCGACCTGGAGGAAGGTGCGACCGCCGGCCTCGAAGGTGGAGACACCCTCGGAGGTCAGCTTGCGGTACGGGGTCGGGTCAGCGCCCAGGGGGAGCAGGTCGCTGTACTCGAAGTCTGGCGTGGGAGCCATGGGGGCGGTCCTTAGGTTTCCAGTGGTCCGGCTGCGTCGGCGAAGCACCCTCAAGGGTAGGACCCGGCTCCGCGTCGCACGCGGACAGGGCAGCCTGCGTGACCGGGCTCACTCGGGCGCACGTGCGAGCGACTAGTCTTGGGCCGTGGACAACTCGCCGTCGCAGGACGATCCGGGGCAGCCGTCCGTGCCGGCGCCCGTACCGATGACCAAGCCCGAGACCCGGCCCGAGCCGCAGCCGCAACTCCGGCCGCTGCCGGAGCAGAAGACCCAGCCGTCGCACGCCCCGGTGGCGCAGGCGGAGATGCGGGTGTCGGACGCCGACCGCGAGCGGATCGCGGAGCTGCTGCGGGACGCCTACGCCGAGGGCCGGCTGGACGCGGACGAGCACGCGGACCGGATCGGGGCCGCGTACGCCGCCAAGACCTTCGGCGACCTGGTGCCGCTGACCAGGGACCTGCCGGGCCACCGGCCGCTGTCGTTCGAGAAGCCGCCGCTGGAGGCCCCGGCGCCGCGTGCGGTGACGCCGGCGCTGCCGCCCGCGCGCCAGGAGTCGCCGTCGATGGTGGCGATCTTCGGCGGCTCGTCCCGCAAGGGCCGCTGGCGGGTGGGGTCGCACCTGAAGGCGTTCGCGGCGTTCGGCGGGGTGGAGATCGACCTGACCGACGCCGTGTTCGAGTCGCCCGAGGTGGAGATCGAGGTGACGGCGCTGTTCGGCGGCGTCGAGATCCGGGTGCCGGAGAACGTGAGCCTGCACGGCGGCGGCGTCGGCATCTTCGGCGGATTCGACGTCAAGGAGCAGACGGCGGCGGACCCGTACGCGCCGGTGGTCCGGGTCAAGGGCGTCGCGGTGTTCGGCGGCTGCGAGGCCAAGCCGCGCCGGGGCAAGAAGCTCAAGGAGTGGGTGCGCAAGCAACTCGGCACCGAGTAGCCGGGGTTGGCGGGTCGAACGCCCGGCCGGGGATCAACTCCCGGCCGGGCGTTCTGCGTTGTCTCCGGTGCGCTCCGTAGTCGATTGCGTGCAGTGTGCATGAATCGCGGGCGGGCGGGGTAGTTCCTTCCGCACATCGCTTCTTGTACGGCTGCGCACCGGAGGCGGCCCAGCGGCCGACTCGGGGTTGGACAGCGGGGGCTCGCAGCCGGGCAGGGGAGCGAGCTTCCCCGTGTCCGAGAGTCTCGTCAGGAGTACGGCCGTGCTGCATCCGATCGAGTCCCGCACCACCTCGCCCGTCGCCGCCGCGCAGTTGCTGGAGCGCAGTCCGCAGCCGCACCCCCCGGGCGGCCAGGGCTCCCGGACCGTCGCCCAGGGCGCGTCCTCGGGCGAGGACAGCCCCTGGCACACCGGCGCGGCCTGCCGGCGGGACGAGGTGGGGCTGTTCTTCGCACCCTCGAAGGAGCCGACGGCGGCCCGGTTGTCGCGCGAGGAGCAGGCGAAGCAGGTGTGCGCCCGGTGTCCGGTGCTGCTGGAGTGCCGCGAGCACGCGCTGGCGCAGCCGGAGCCGTACGGGGTCTGGGGCGGGCTGACGGCCGCCGAGCGGCGGGTGGTGCTGGCCCGGCGCCGCCGCCGGGAGTCGGAGCTGCGCGAGGCGACCAGGGTGGTCGCGGGGCAGCGGCGGATAGCGGGCTGACGGGGCTCCGGGTGTGCCCCGGGCCGGACGCGCCGCGGCCACGGCGGGGGGGGCTTCCGCCCTGGCCGCGGGTGCGCGTGGCCCGGGTCAGGTGGCGCGGTCGTAGTCGAACGCGCGGGTGGCCCCCCGCGTAG
>NZ_JBHWIR010000159.1:0-5640 GCF_042731835.1 Kitasatospora sp. NPDC059817
TCTCCACCCTCGAACGCGGCACCCGCCGAAACGACGACCTCGCCAACGCCTACCGCGAATGGCTCACCACCGCTTGACAACCCATAGGAGCATCAGGCCCCGGCCTAACGCCCGCCACCGGCAGGCCCGGACGCAAGGAGCCGGCCGGGGCACCGCCCCGACCGGCTCACGCCACGCCCGTGCTCAGAGGTTCAGAGGTAGAGCCCGGTCGAGCCCTCCGTGTCACCGAAGCGGGTCGCCGCCACCGCGTGCAGGTCACGCTCGCGCAGCAGCACGTAGGTGGCGCCGCGGACCTCGACCTCCAGCTTGTCCTCCGGGTCGTACAGGACGCGGTCGCCCGGCTCCACCGAGCGGACGCTCTGGCCCACCGCGACGGCCTCCGCCCAGGTGCAGCGCTTGGACAGCTCCGCGGTCGCGGGGATCAGGATGCCGCCGGTCGAGCGGCGCTCACCCTCACTGCCCTCGATCCGCACCAGCACGCGGTCGTGCAGCATCCGGATCGGCAGCTTCTCGCCCAGCCGGTCGTGCCGCGCCGCCTCGTACTCGGGTGCGGCGGAGGAGGCCTGCGGGGTCGGTTCGTCGTTCGTACTCACGATCCCGAAGGTACCGCCCCCGGGCGCGCGGCGTGACGCTGGCCCGGCATGCGGGAAGCCGCGGCACCCGCGGGGCCGGGCACACCCCCAGGTCAGGGCACACCCTGGGCCCGGACACACCTTCCGGCCCGGGCACACCGAAGGCCGGACGCCTCCCGCGCCCGGCCCTCACCCCGCGCCCGTTCAGCCCTTGCGGCGCTTCCGGGCGGAAGCCACCAGCAGCAGCACGCCCACGCCGACCAGCGCGGCCGGAACGATCCGCTCCGTACGCGGCTGCCCCTTCTCGTCCACGAACTGCGCCCGCACCTTCTCCACCACGCCGTTGGCGGCGACGTACGCCCGGCCGGCCTTCTCCTCGACGGCGGCCACGGCCTTCGCCTTCACCTGGGCGCTGATCGTGCTCGGGTGGACGCGCACGGCCAGCTCGTCCAGGGTGGCCGCCAGCTGGGTGCGGGTCCGGGAGATGTCCGCCTCGATCTGGGCGGTCGTCCGCGCCGACTTGTCCTTCGTGCTCGCCTCGCCCACTCGGGCCACCCCATTCACTTGCTGATGTTGTCCTGTGCGACTGACCCAGTCTGTCAGTTGCCGAGCACGGCCGCGCGACCCCACCCACCATCGGAGGTAAGTTTGCCGTGCTATGACCGCCCGCCCCAGCAACAGGAGATTTACCCGTGAGTGAGCGTCTCCAGCCCGGCGACACCGCGCCCGCCTTCAGCCTGTCCGACGCCGACGGCAACCAGGTGTCCCTCGCCGACCACCTGGGCCGCAAGGTCATCGTCTACTTCTACCCGGCCGCGCTCACCCCCGGCTGCACCAAGCAGGCCTGCGACTTCACCGACAACCTGGAGGTCCTCGCCGGCGCCGGCTACGACGTCATCGGCGTCTCCCCGGACAAGCCGGAGAAGCTCGGCAAGTTCCGCGAGGCCGAGAACCTCAAGGTCACCCTGGTGTCCGACCCGGACCACCAGGTGCTGGAGGCCTACGGCGCCTACGGCGAGAAGCAGAACTACGGCCGCACCTACGTCGGCGTGATCCGCTCCACCGTGATCGTGGACGAGCAGGGCAAGGTCGAGCGCGCGCTGTACAACGTGAAGGCCACCGGGCACGTCGCCAAGCTGCTGCGCGACCTCAAGGTCGAGACGGCCTGACGCTCGAAGGCCTGGTGCTCCGGCGCCCGGCACCCCGCTCGCCTGGCACCTCGCTGAACGAAGCGGTGGCGGCACACCCCCCGACCGGGTGCACCGCCACCGCCGTCTCTCACCTCAGGGCGCCGTCAGCAGGCCCCGAGGTCGCTCCAGACGCCCCACGAGCCGCTGGCCGCGGGGTCGTCGCCCTTGGTCCACCACTTGTTCTGGTAGTAGTGGCCCTTCCACGACACCTTGGTGGTGGCCGCGTAGGTGGTGCCCGCGTCCCAGCTCGGGGCGGCCGTGCAGGCCCCCGTCGTCGGGGTGGCGGTCGCGGTGGCCGTGGCCGTCGCGGTCGGCGAGGCCGTCGCCGTCGGGGAGGCGGTCGCCGTCGGCGAAGCGGTCGCGGTCGCGGTCGCGGTAGGCGTCGGGGTCGGGGTAGGCGTCGGGGTCGGCGTGCCACCGTCCACCGTGCCCCGGGTCAGGTCGCCCTTGAGCCCGTACAGCGTGCCGTTCACGTTGACCGTCCAGTTCGACGGGGTCGAGACCGGCAGGTAGTAGACGAAGTCCAGGTCCACCGAGGCGCCCGGCGCCAGCGACTGCCAGCCCGGCAGCTTGACCGACACCCGGTTGTAGGTGCCCTTCAGGCCGCCCACGTTGCCCGGACCGGGGTTGTCCTGCCGGATGACCTGGAGGCCGAAGCCGGACTGGTCCTTGGCGTTGCCCGGAGCCGAGTTGCTGTAGTCGAACTGGAACTCGGTGCCGCCCGGCAGGGTCGTCGTCGAGTTGTTGACGATGTGGATCTTCGGGTTGATCGGGTAGTTCGAGTCACCCAGCGCGAAGTTGGTGAACGACACGTCGATCGGCAGGGTCTGCTGCGGCAGCGGGACCGTCGAACGGGTCGCGCCGTACGGCGTGGCCGCCTTGAACTTGTCGTACATCAGCGAGGTCAGCGTCGAACCCGGCACGTACTCGCCCTTGCCGCCGTTGGCGCCCGCGTCCCACTTGTAGTCGCCCGCGAGCTCCCAGATCATCGCGCCGCCGGCGCCCTGGTTGACGATGTAGTCCGCCTTGGCACCCACCGACTGCTCGTCCTCGGTGGAGAGGAACACCTTCTTGGCGTCGTTCCACAGCCACGGCGCCACCAGGCTGCTGCTGTAGTTGCGGGCGTAGGTGCCCTGCAGCGCGGTGTCCTTCACGCCGTACTTGGCCAGGTAGTCGGGCAGGATGCCCTTCTCCAGGTTCTTCGCGTGCCACATCGGGTTCGACCCGGCCGGGGACTCCTTGCCCGCGTCGTCCTTGTCGTTCCAGATGTTGTCGATGCCGACCGCGCCGTCACCGCAGGAGGTCAGGCCGGAGCCGACCGGGCAGGTCGTCGCCGCCGCGGTGCCCCACAGGCCGTTGGTGCCGCCCGTGACGTTCTTGAAACCCCGGGTGTAGTACGGCAGGCCGACGTTGATCCGGCCGCCCGGCATCGCACCGCGGAAGTAGTGGTACGACCAGTCGGCGTTCAGGTAGCCGATGCCGCCGTACTGGCCGGTGCCGTACACGTTGGCCGCCGCCAGCTCGCCGTCCTTGCCGTCGTCGAACAGCGAGGCGTTCGGGCCGACGTACTTGTTCCAGGCGCCGTGCAGGTCGTACGACATGATGTTGACGTAGTCCAGGTACTGCGCCACCTGGAAGGTCTCCATGCCACGCAGCAGGTAGCCGGACGACGGGGCCGCGACCGACAGCAGGTAGTGCCTGCCGTCGGCGGCGCCGGCCCGGTCCAGGTTCTCGCGCAGCGTCTTCATCAGCGCCGCGTAACCCTTCGCCAGCGAGCCGCGCTTGGAGTTGGCGAGCTGCCAGTCCAGCGGGTTTCCGGCGTCCTTCATCGAGGTCGGGTACTCGTAGTCGACGTCGACGCCGTTGAAACCGTACTTGCGGATGAAGTCGACGGACGAGGCGGCGAAGGTGTCGATGCCGGCCTGGTTGACGCTGCCGTCCGGGTTGACGGTCATCGAGTAGAAGCCGCCGGAGTTGACGCGCTTGCCGTCGTCCCCGAAGTAGCCGCCGGTCTCGGTCCAACCGCCCACCGAGATCAGGGTCTTGACGTTCGGGTACTGCTTCTTGAACTTCGTCAGCAGATTGAAGTGGCCCTTGTAGGGCAGCGTCGGGTCCAACTCGGCGCCGGGCACGCCCGGGAAGGAGATCCCGGTGGCCTCGTTGGTCGGGCCGTCGGTGCCGACGGAGAGCTTGTTGTCACCGCCGACGTGGCCGAACGCGTAGTTGAGGTGGGTGACCTTGTCCCAGGGGATGTCGTTCACCAGGTAGGGCTGGTCGCCGTTCTTGCCGGTGCGCCAGCCGGTGAAGTAGCCGATGATGCGGCGCTGGTGGTCCGCGCCCATCTTCTCGCGGCCGCCGGTGTCGTAGACCGAGCAGTACGGGACGTCCACGCCGGGCGTCTGGTACAGGCCGTCGGGGCGACAGGCCCCGTTGTCGACGGTCGCGGACGCCTGCGAGGGCACCGCGCCCAGCGTCGACAGCAGCAGACCGGCCAGACCGGCCGCCGCCAGCGAGATCGCGCCCGCCCGGGCAGCCGGGCTCTTGCGGCGGAGTGCGGCGGTGGGACGCCGCTCCGCCGTGTTTCGGATCAACACTCGGTCCTCCGGGAGAGAGTGTCGGCGCGTGCCTGTGGGGGAGCACGCACGTGGGGGATTGCAATTGGCGCCGAAGCTATGTGGTCTGAACCACATAGGTCAATAGGTCTGTACCAATTGGTAATCAAACCCCCAACCCCGCCAGTCACCCCACCGACGACAACAAGTCACCCCCTGGCCGAAACCCCGTCACCCGTAACCAAATCCCCCAACGATCGTTCGCACACCGGGGGACGGGCGAACCACTGCCCGAAGGGGAACAACCATGCCGGTCAAGTACACCCGCGAACTGCTCGCGTCGCTCGCGGCCGAGTCCAGCAACGTCAACGACATGATGCGAAAGCTCGGCGTGCCGATGGCGGGCGGCACGCACAGCTACCTGAGCCGGCGACTCCGGCACTACGGCATCGACACCTCACACTTCGCCCAGGAGGGGTGCCGCGCCTACAGGCAGCGCCAGTACTCGAAGGAGGTGCTGGCCGAGGTCGCTGCTGCCGCAACCACGCTCGACGAGATGCTGATCGCACTCGACCGCGAACCCAACCAGTACAACCGCTCCTACCTGCGGCGGAAGGCCAAGGCGTACGGCATCGACACGTCCCACTTCCCGTCGCCTGGAACCGTCTACACCCGGGAACTCCTCCAGGAGGCCGTCGTGGCCTCGCACAGCGTGGCCGGAGTCGTGCGCTACCTCGACCAGCGTCAGGCCGGTGGCACCCAGGCCCACATCGGGCGCCGCATCAAGGCACTCGGCATCGACACCTCACACTTCACCGGGCAGGCCCACGGCCGCGGCAAGCATGCCCCCACCAGAATCCCCGCCGAACAACTCCTCGCTCAGCGCCCCTGGGGGGCCAAGCGGCTCCCCGGCTCGCGAATCCGTAGCGCGCTGAACGAACTCGGCAGGCCGCAAGAGTGCGAGGGCTGCAGCACCGGCCCCGAGTGGCGCGGGCACCCGATGACGCTGGAGGTGGACCACATCAATGGGGACTGGTCGGACAACCGGCCGGACAACCTGCGGCTGCTCTGCCCGAACTGCCACGCCATCACTCCGACCTACTGCAAACAGAAGTCGAGGAAGCACGCTGCCTAGCGGCTTGGTCGAAGGAAGGTGTCGGCCAATTCGCGGGCCCAGTAACATGATGGTCAGCAGGACAGGCGGCCGTGGCGCAGAGGCGACGCAGACGGTTTAGGTCCGTTGGCCCGTGAGGGCTTGAGGGTTCGAATCCCTTCGGCCGCACCAGGATGACCTTCAAATCGAAGGGCCCGGCCGGCAATGTTAGT
>NZ_JBHWIR010000159.1:5650-17564 GCF_042731835.1 Kitasatospora sp. NPDC059817
CTGGGAGGCGGTGCTGTGCTCACACCCCCGAGCCCCCACCACCCGAGAAAACAAACCCCCCCCCCCCCCCAATCACATTCGGCGCGCCCCCCCTAACTATTTTCTCAGCCCAGGAGGTCCTTGACGACCGGGGCGAGGCCGCGGAAGGCCTGGCCGCGGTGGCTGATGGCGTTCTTCTCGGCGGGGGTGAGTTCGGCGCAGGTGCGGGTCTCGCCGAGGGGCTGGAGGATCGGGTCGTAACCGAAGCCGCCGTCGCCGGAGGGGGCGGTGCGCAGGGTGCCGAGGAGGCGGCCCTCGACGACGCGCTCGGTGCCGTCGGGGAGGGCGAGGGCGGCGGCGCAGAAGAAGTGGGCGCCGCGGTGCGGGTCGGAGATGTCGGAGAGCTGGGCGAGCAGCAGGTCGAGGTTGGCGCGGTCGTCGCCGTGCTTGCCGGCCCAGCGGGCGGAGAAGATGCCGGGGGCGCCGTTCAGGACGTCCACGCAGAGGCCGGAGTCGTCGGCGACGGCGGGCAGGCCGGTGGCGCGGGCGAGGGCGTGGGCCTTGAGGAGCGCGTTCTCGGCGAAGGTGACGCCGGTCTCCGGGACGTCCGGGATCTCGGGGTAGGCGTCGGCGCCGACGAGTTCGACGTCCAGGCCGGCCTCGCCGAGGATGGCGCGGAGTTCGGCGACCTTGTGCTGGTTACGGGTGGCGAGGATCAATCGGGTGGACATATCGCCCACCCTATCGGCAGCCGTTCCGGCGTCAGCCGGTGCAGACCGAGGTGAGGTTGCCGGCCGCGTCGCCGAGCGGCTTGAGGTCGGGGACCTCCTTCTTGTCGACGGCCTGCTGGACCTTGTCGGCCTGCTTCTGCAGGTCGGCGACGGCCTTGGCGACGTCGGTGTTCTTGGAGTTCTTGCCGACCTGGTTGAGGTCGGTCCTGAGCTTCTCCAGCGCCTTCGCGGCGGCCGCCGAGTCGTTGCTCGCGTTGCCGTAGGCGCTGGTGACGTCGGCGAGGTCGCCGGTGATCCTGACCGCCGTGTTGCCGCAGTCGATCGCCTTCTGGGCTGCGGAGCAACTGACCATGCTGAGCGGGAGGATGGCGATCAGGCCGGCCACGGCGAGGGCGGCGGGGCGGGCGATGCTGGACGGCATCCGGTCCTCCTGTGGGGCGCGCGGGTTCCGTGGGACGGGACGCGCGCCGGGGGGTGCGCGGTTCCCGCAGCAGGGGTGCTGCGGGAACCGTACGGGCTTCGGGCCCGGCGTGTACAGCGGCCCGTACGGCGGCGGGTACATCCGGGTCCACGGCGCCGTGGGCCGAACCGGTTCAGGCCTCCAGGGCCTTGCGCTGGATCTCGTCGAGCTCGGCGCAGCCCAGGGTGCCGAGGTCGAGCAGGCGGTCGAGCAGGGCGCGGTCGAAGGGGGCGCCCTCGGCGGTGCCCTGGACCTCGACGAAGCGGCCGTCGGCGGTGCAGACGATGTTCATGTCGGTCTCGGCGCGGACGTCCTCCTCGTACTGGAGGTCGAGCATCGGGACGCCGTCGATGATGCCGACGCTGACGGCGCTGACGCCGCCGGTGATGGGCTGGCCCTTGGCGCGCAGGAGCTTGCGGTCGCGGGCCCAGGCGACGGCGTCGGCGAGGGCGACGTAGGCGCCGGTGATGGCGGCGGTGCGGGTACCGCCGTCGGCCTGGAGGACGTCGCAGTCGAGGACGATGGTGTTCTCGGCGAGGGCGCGGTGGTCGACGACGGCGCGCAGCGAGCGGCCGATGAGCCGGCTGATCTCGTGGGTGCGGCCGCCGATGCGGCCCTTGACGGCCTCGCGGTCGCCGCGGGTGTTGGTGGCGCGCGGGAGCATGGAGTACTCGGCGGTGACCCAGCCTTCGCCGCTGCCCTTGCGCCAGCGGGGGACGCCCTCGGTGACGCTGGCGGTGCACAGCACCTTGGTGTCGCCGTAGGAGATGAGGACGGATCCTTCGGCGTGCTTGCTCCAGCCCCGTTCGATGGTGATGGGGCGGAGCTGGTCGGGGGTGCGGCCGTCGATGCGTGACATAGGCACTGAGCGTAGTCGCTCGGAGCGGGTGTTCCTGGTGCGCCTCGGGCCCCCCGTCCCGGGGGGGGGGGCGGGCCGGGGGTGGGGTGAGCCCGGTGGCTCAGCTCACATCATGTCCTCGATGTCAGCGGCGATCGGGTCGGCGTCGGTGCCGATGACGACCTGGATGGCGGTGCCCATCTTGACGACGCCGTGGGCGCCGGCGGCCTTGAGGGCGGCCTCGTTGACCAGGGAGGCGTCCTTGACCTCGGTGCGAAGGCGGGTGATGCAGCCCTCGACCTCTTCGATGTTGTCGATGCCGCCCAGACCGGCGACGATCTTCTCAGCCTTGCTGGCCATCTGATTTCTCCCTCTGTCTCGGCCCGCCGGCCGCTCTGCCGGGTGCCGTCCTGCGCTGTGCTGGGGTGTCCGCCGACCGGTGGCCGGCGTGGTCGGTACCGGTGCTGACGCGGGTTCAGCCGCGGTCGCGCCGCCGGGCAGCGCGACCAGCATCACCTGCTCCGGTCCGATCTGCCACGTTAGTCCACTTTTGGCCCATTCCGGCGCGCACGGTCCCGGCCGCCACCAGAGGATGACGAGCAGCGGGCTCGCGCCCGGCGTGCGGCCTGCGTCCCAAAGTGGTCTACACCAATATATGTGTACTCCGATGAACGCAGAAAGGACCCCGGGTGTTCCGGATCCCCGCCCGGGGGTCCCGCCGGGGGCCACCGGCCGGCAACTGCTCCCGGAGGGCGAAGGATGAGTTCGGCAGGCGCCACGGCCCCGCAGCGCGTGTGGTGGCACACCTTCTACGGCGGCCTCCAGAAGATGGGCCGCTCCCTGCAGCTCCCGGTGGCGGTGCTCCCCGCGGCCGGCATCCTCAACCGGCTCGGCCAGCCCGACGTCTTCGGCCAGGACGGCCTCGGCTGGACCGACGTCGCCAAGGTCTTCGCCGCGGCCGGCGGCGCCCTGTTGGACTCCTCGTTCGGCCTGCCGATGCTGTTCTGCGTCGGTGTGGCGATCGGCATGGCGAAGAAGGCGGACGGTTCCACCGCGCTGGCCGCCGTGGTGGGCTTCCTCGTCTACTACAAGGTCCTGCACGCGTTCCCGGAGAGCTGCAAGAGCGGGACGGTCCTGGTCACCGACTCCTGGACCGGCCAGTGCGTGGACTACAGCTCGGCCAAGGCGGCGGCCGCGACGTACCAGAACCCGGGCGTCCTGGGCGGCATCCTGATCGGCCTGATGTCGGCCTGGCTCTGGGTCCGCTTCCACCGCACCAGGCTGGTCGACTGGCTGGGCTTCTTCAACGGCCGCCGCCTGGTGCCGATGATCACCGCGGTGGTGGGCCTGGCCACCGCCTGCGTGGCGCTCTGGGTCTGGCCGCCGATCGGCCGCGGGCTCAACGACTTCAGCCAGACCCTGGCCGACCTGGGCGCGGGCGGCGCCGGCATCTTCGGCCTGTTCAACCGCGCGCTGCTGCTGATCGGCATGCACCAGTTGCTGAACACATTCGTCTGGTTCCAGTTCGGCGAGTTCATCAAGCCGGACGGCACCATCGCGCACGGCGACATCCCGCGCTTCCTGGCGGGCGACCCGACGGCCGGCCAGTTCCAGTCCGGATTCTTCCCGATCATGATGTTCGCGCTGCCCGCCGCCGCACTGGCGATCGCGCACTCGGCGAAACCGCACCGCCGCAAGGAGATCTACGGCCTGATGCTCTCGGTCGGCCTGACCTCCTTCGTGACGGGCGTCACCGAACCGCTCGAGTACTCCTTCGCCTACGTCGCCCCGGCCCTGTACGGCGTGCACGCGCTGCTGACCGGCGCCTCGATGGCCGTCACCTGGGGGCTCGGGGTGCACGACGGCTTCAGCTTCTCGGCCGGCCTGATCGACTACGTCATCAACTGGGGGCTGGCCACCAAGCCGTGGCTGATCATCCCGATCGGGCTCTGCTTCGCCGCCGTGTACTACGCGCTCTTCCGGTTCATCATCGTCAAATTCAATCTGAAAACACCCGGGCGGGAGGACGAGAGCGAGGTCGAGGACGTCACCAAGCTCTGAAACCGAGCGTCACCGGGCAGCACCCGCAATGGCCTCCGGACCCGACGGCCCGGAGGCCTTCGGCATTTCCGGAAAGGACCAAATGCCCGGGCGGTAAAACAATTCCGATATGCGCCCCGGGGATTCCCCGGCGGGCCGTCGGCCGTGTCAGGCGGGGCCGGGGCGGCCCGCACCGCCCGGCCGCCGGGCCGCCGGACGGGGGCGCGCCGGGGGTGGGGAAAGGCCGCCGCCGCCCGGCGCGGGCGGTGGCCGGCAATCGGCCGCCGCCGTTTCCGCGCCGGCCCCGACCATGCGCCGCGGGGGGTCGGAAAGCCGCGGATTGGCCGAAGCCGGACGGGGTGGGGCCCGGACTCCTCCCGGCCGACGGTCGTTCGTGATGTCCGACACCCCGGCGGGCCCCTTCCCCGCCGCCCGCCGCGCCCGGCCCGGACCCCGGCGGGCGGGCACCCGGGCTCCGGGGGCCGCCTCCGCCCGGGCCTCGCCGCGTCCGCCCGTGAACCCCGCCGACCCGGCCCCCGTTCGCACATCGCCGGGCCCGCGACGGACCCCTGACGAGGCCTCGACGGGGCCGCCGGGCGGGGCCGGGCCTTTTTGTTGCGCAAATAGCCAAAATCCCAATCACGGCGGGTAATCATGATCGTCGTTCCGCAACTAGGTTTCGATTTCATAGCGCTTCCCGGCAGGGGCGCTTTCCGGGGTTCCCCCCCTTCTCCACCCGTGCTACAAAACTGGTCTACACCACACGTGGTGTAGACCAGTTCGCGGTTCGGCCCCCTGTGCCCCTCCCCCGACCGCCATGCCGTTAGGAACCCACCCCAATGAGTCAGTCAGCGCAGGCACCGACGCCCGCCTCGGCTCCGGCCACGCCAAGCCCCGCCAAGAAATTCGGCCAGAACCTGCTCCAGGGCCTGCAGAAGATCGGCCGCAGCCTCCAGCTGCCGGTCGCCGTCCTCCCGGCCGCGGGCATCCTGGTCCGGCTGGGCCAGCCCGATGTCTTCGGCAAGGACGGGCTCGGCTGGGGGAAGGTCGCCGAGGTCTTCGCCACCGCCGGTGACGCGGTCTTCAAGAACCTGGCGCTGCTGTTCTGCGTCGGTGTCGCCATCGGCTTCGCCAAGAAGGCCGACGGCTCGACCGCGCTGGCCGCCCTGGTCGGCTACCTGGTCTTCCACAACGTGCTGACCGTCTTCCCGGTGGACGGGACCATCACCGCGGCGCTGCCGGAAGGAAAGCCCCAGAACCCCGGGGTCTTCGGCGGCATCGTGGTCGGCCTGCTCAGCGCCGTGATCTGGCAGAAGTACCACCGCAAGCAGCTCATCGACTGGCTCGGCTTCTTCAACGGCCGCCGCCTCGTGCCGATCATCATGGCGTTCGTCGGCACCCTGCTCGGCGTCGTCATGGGCCTCGTCTGGGGCCCGATCGGCACCGGCCTGACCCACGCCAGCGACTGGCTGACCGGCCTCGGCAGCGTCGGCGCCGGCGTCTACGGTGTCGCCAACCGCGCGCTGATCCCGGTCGGCATGCACCAGTTCCTGAACACCTTCTTCCAGCAGCAGGTCGGCAGCTTCACCGACCCCACCGGCCACACCTGGACCGGCGACATCCCGCGCTTCTTCCACAGCGACCCGACCGCCGGCCAGTTCATGTCCGGCTTCTTCCCGATCATGATGTTCGGCCTCCCCGCCGCCGCCATCGCGATCGCCCACGCCGCGCGCCCCGAGCGCCGCAAGGCCGTGCTCGGCATGATGATCTCCGTCGCACTGACCAGCTTCGTGACCGGCGTCACCGAGCCGATCGAGTTCTCCTTCATGTTCATCGCCCCGGTGCTCTACCTGATCCACGCGGTGCTCACCGGCCTCTCGATGGCCGTCACCTGGGGCCTGGGCGTGCACGACGGCTTCGGCTTCTCGGCCGGACTGATCGACTACGGGCTCAACTGGAACCTGGCCACCAAGCCGTGGCTGATCATCCCGATCGGCCTGGTCTTCGGCGCGCTGTACTACTTCCTCTTCCGCTTCGCGATCACCAAGTTCGACCTCAAGACCCCCGGTCGCGAGGACGACGACGAGATCGAGGACGTGACCAAGGCCTGAGGCCCCGTCCGTCCGCACTCCACGACCCCGCCCTGCCGCTGCTCCCCCAGCGGCGGGGCGGGGTCGTCGTGCGTCCCGGTCCGTGCCCGTCGCGCATCCCGGCGGGGCCCGTCCTGCGTCCCGCCCCGGGGCGGCGGGAACGGCGGTTGACGAACCGGCGGAGGCACTGGTCAACTGAAGCCGTGAACGCGTCCTGCCCGCTGGTGACCCGCAGCCACATCGACTTCGGTCGCGTGTGGTCCGCGGCGTGTCGCGGCTGAGCCGACCGTTCCCCCCGCCGCCCGGCTGACCTCCCGCCCGGCGCCGTTCCTCCCCTCCCGCCCGCACGGGCCCCGCCCGCCTCCGGGCCGTCACCGCGCACCCGCGCGCGGCCGTACGCACCCGCACACACCCTGTGCGGGTTCGCCGGCGTCGCCCGCACGCGTCCGCACGAGGAAAGTCAGGCCTCAGCATGCCCCGCCAACTGCACCTCTCCGCCGCCCTGGACAGCCCCGGCCACGTCGACGCCGGGCACTACGCCGCCCTCGCCCGCCTCGCCGAGCGGGCCACCCTCGACTTCGTCACCCTCGACGACTCCTTCACCCCCGAACCGCGCCGCCCCGACGCCCTCGCCACCCTCGCCCGGATCGCCCCGCTGACCGAGCGGGTCGGGCTGGTGCCCACCGTCACCACCACCCACACCGAGCCGTTCCACACCTCGATCGCGGTCAACACCCTGGACTGGGTGAGCCGGGGCCGGGCCGGCTGGCTGGTCGGCGTCTCCGCCACCGAGGCCGAGGCCAAGGCCTTCGGCCGCCGCCCGACCGCCCCCGCGGACGCGCTCTGGGCCGAGGCCGCCGACGCCGTCGAGGTCGCCGCCCGGCTCTGGGACAGCTGGGAGGACGACGCGGAGATCCGCGACACCGCCACCGGGCGGTTCGTCGACCGCGACAAGCTGCACTACGTCGACTTCGAGGGTCCGCACTTCTCCGTCCGCGGACCGTCGATCACCCCGCGCCCACCGCAGGGCCGCCCGGTCGTCGCCGTCCCGGTGGCCGCCGTCGACCTCGCCCCGTACGCCTCCCCCGGCGGGCGCGCCCGGGTCGCGACGGCGATCCGGTACGCCGACGTCGTGCTGCTGGACGCCCCCGACCACGCCGCCCGGCTGGCGGCCGCCACCGAACTGCGGCTGCGCGCCGGCGAGCACCTGCGCATCCTCGCCCGGACCGATGCCGCCCTGCCCGACGACGCCGCGGCCGACCGCCTGCTCGCCGACCTCGCCGCGATCGGCACCGGCGTCGACGGCTTCCACCTCGTCCCCGCCGAGCCCGAACGGGACCTGGCCGCCCTCGCCGAACGGGTCGTCCCGGTGCTGCGCGCCCAGGGGCTGTTCCGCGCCGGGTACGCGGCCGGCCGCACCCTGCGCGACCACCTCGGCCTGGCCCGCCCGGCCAACCGCTACGCCACCGCCGCCGCCACCAACACCCCGTCCACCATCCCGTCCGCTGCCGCTCTCGCCGAGGTGACCCGATGACGGACCGCCCGCTCAAGCAGATCCACCTCGCCGCGCACTTCCCCGGCGTCAACAACACCACGGTGTGGAGCGACCCGGACTCCGGCAGCCACATCGAGTTCGACTCCTTCCGCCACCTCGCCGAGACCGCCGAGCGCGGGAAGTTCGACTTCTTCTTCCTCGCCGAGGGCCTGCGGCTGCGCGAGAACAAGGGCCGCATCCACGACCTGGACGTGGTCGGCCGCCCCGAGTCGATCACCGTGCTGAACGCGCTGGCCGCCGTCACCACCCGCCTCGGGCTGGCCGGCACCGTCAACGCCACCTTCAACGAACCGTACGAACTGGCCCGCCGCTTCGCCTCGTTGGACCACCTCTCCGGCGGGCGCGCGGCCTGGAACGTGGTCACCTCCTCGGACGCCTTCACCGGGGAGAACTTCCGCCGCGGCGGCTACCTCGACCGCGCCGACCGCTACACCCGGGCCGCCGAATTCGTGCAGCTCGCCCGGGAGTTCTGGGGCGGCGGAGCGGAGACCGTCCGGCACCGCGGCCCGCAGTTCGAGGTCGAGGGCCGGCTCTCGCTGCCCCGCCCGCCGCAGGGCCACCCGGTGGTCATCCAGGCCGGGGACTCCGACGAGGGCCGGGAGTTCGCCGCCGCGACCGCCGACGTCGTCTTCAGCCGGCACTCCACCCTCGCCGACGGCCAGGCCTTCCACGCGGACGTCAAGCGCCGGCTCGCCGCGTACGGCCGCAAGCCGGACGAGCTGAAGATCATGCCCGGCGTCACCTTCGCCCTCGGCGACACCGACGCCGAGGCCGCCGAACTCGCCGCCGAGATCCGCCGGGCCCAGGTCGGGCCGCAGACCACGATCGCCTTCCTGGAACAGGTCTGGGGCATCGACCTGTCCGACCACGACCCGGACGGTCCGCTGCCCGCCGTCGACCCCGACCCGGACAGCGCCCTGGCCCAGGGCCGGGTCCGGATCGGCGACCCACTGGCCGTCGCCGCCCGCTGGCGGGCCCTGGCCGCCGAGAAGAAGCTCACCAGCCGCGAGCTGGTGATCGAGGTGACGGGCCGGCAGTCCTTCATCGGCTCCCCCGCGACGGTCGCCGAGCGGATCGACTTCTTCGTGCAGAACGACGCGGCCGACGGCTTCATCCTCGTCCCCCACCTGACCCCGGGCGGCCTGGACGCGTTCGTCGACCGCGTGGTGCCGCTGCTCCAGGAACGCGGGGTGTTCCGCACCGACTACAGCGGCACGACCCTGCGCGACCACCTCGGCCTGCCGCTCCCCGGCCGCCCCTGAGACGGCCGACGCCGAGACGACCAGCCCGCCTGCTCAGATCCGGTACACCGCGCCGGCCCGGGCGACCTCGACGGGGCCCGGGTACGCGGCGGCGGCGTCGCGGCGGTTGTGCTCGGCGTCGGTCCACGGGGGGATGTGGGTCAGGACGAGCCGGCGGACGTGGGCGGCGGCGGCGTGCTCGCCGGCTTCCCGGCCGTTGAGGTGGACGGCCTGGTAGGTGTCCCGGCCGTCGATGTAGGCGGCCTCGCAGAGGAAGAGGTCGGCGTCGCGGGCGAGTTCGACGAGTTCGGCGCTCTCGCCGGTGTCGCCGGAGTAGACGAGCGCGCGACCGTCGTGTTCGAGGCGGAAGGCGAAGGCGTCGACGGGGTGGTTGACCTGGGCGACCTCGATCCGGAACGGGCCGAGGTCGAAGGCCCCGGGGGTGAGGGTGTGGAAGTCGAAGACCTCCTTCATCCCCGGGTTCTCCGGCATGTCGTAGGCGCGGGCGAGCCGTTCGGCGGTGCCGGCCGGGCCGTAGACGGGCATCGGGTCGGGGCAGCCCTCGGCGCGGTAGTTGCGGGCGACCCAGTAGGCGCACAGGTCGACGCAGTGGTCGGCGTGCAGGTGGCTGAGCAGGACGGCGTCGACCTCGTAGATGTCCACGTACTTCTGCAGGGCGCCGAGGGCGCCGTTGCCGAGGTCGAGCACGACGCGGTAGCCGTCGGCCTCGACGAGGTAACTGGAGCAGGGCGATTCGGCGGACGGGAAGCTCCCCGAGCACCCCACCACGGTCAGTTTCATCCGAGCCCCTCCGCCCCGACACGTCCTGGCTGCTGCTGGAAAACGGCAGGCCGGGCCGGTGAAACCGGCCGGTAGCACTGCTTCGCGTGTCGAGAGTAAGGGCGGAGCGGCACTTTGCCCCCGTCCCCGTGCCGGGCTGTGGCTGGAATCACCAGAACGCCGGGGCGGGGGCGGTGCCGTCCGTTCGGGTGCCGTCGGGTCAGCGGTGGCGGGGGCGGTTGCGGGCCCAGGCCTTGATCGTGTCGGGGTACCAGCGGGGGTGGCCGCTGCCGTCGAGGACGTCCGGGGCGGGCAGCAGACCGTGCCGCCGGTAGTTGCGGACGGTCTCGGCCTGCACGTTGATGTGGCGGGCGATCTCGGCGTAGGACCACAGCTCGGAGCTTCTCCCCACGAGGCACCTCCGGAGGGGCGGGGCGGGCGTACGTGAGGCAGCCTGTCCGGGCGTTGGCGACTCTTCTCCACAGAACGGGCACCGTGGTCATTCCGTGACGAACCGGGAGCACGCTGCGGACAAATGCCCGGCCGTCCCGGCACTCACGGTGGTGGGGGCCGCCATAGGCCCGGTACGGTTCGCGCCATGAACAGTTCGACCGGGGTCTGGGTGGTCCTGGCGGTGGCGGGCGTCGCGCTGCTGGCCGCCGTCGTGCGGGCGCTGGTCCGGCGCACCCGCCCGGCGCCGCGACCGGCCGGGCCGACGGCTCCGCGCCCGCGCCCGGCGGCCAAGGGCCGCCCGGGGCCGCAGCCGCAGGAGATCTGGTGGGCGGAGGTCCCGTTCGAGGACGGCCCGGGGTCGAAGGACCGCCCGTGCCTGGTGCTGCGGGTGCACGGCCGCACCGCCACCGTCGCGAAGATCACCAGCAAGCACCACACCGAACGCCCGGGCGTGCTGCCGCTGCCGCCCGCCTCGGTGGGCGACCGGCAGGGCCGCACCAGCTGGCTGGAGACCGACGAGCTGCGCGAGGTGCCGCTGTCGGCCTTCCGCCGCCGGGCCGGCACGGTGGACCGGCAGGTCTGGTCCCGCGCGCAGCAGGCCCTGCAACGCGGCTAGGTCCTCCAGCACCGACAGGGCTCTCAGGCCCAGAGCTGCCCCTGCAGCGCCTCGACGGCCGCCTCGGTGGTCTCCGCGGTGTAGATGCCGGTGGACAGGTACTTCCAGCCGCCGTCGGCGACCACGAACACGATGTCGGCGCGCTCCCCGGCCGCCGCGGCCTTGCGGCCGACGCCGAGCGCGGCGTGCAGGATCGCGCCGGTCGAGACGCCCGCGAAGATGCCCTCCTGCTGGAGGAGTTCGCGGGTGCGGCGGACGGCGTCTGCGGAGCCGACCGAGAAGCGGGTGGTGAGCACCGCGGCGTCGTACAGCTCGGGGACGAAGCCCTCGTCGAGGTTGCGCAGCCCGTACACGAGGTCGTCGTAGCGGGGTTCGGCGGCGACGATCCGCACGCCGGGGACCTTCTCGCGCAGGTAGCGGCCGACGCCCATCAGGGTGCCGGTGGTGCCGAGGCCGGCCACGAAGTGGGTGACGGTCGGCAGGTCGGCGAGGATCTCGGGGCCGGTGGTGGCGTAGTGGGCGCCCGCGTTGTCGGGGTTGCCGTACTGGTAGAGCATGACCCAGTCCGGGTGCTCGGCGGCGATCTCCTTGGCGATCCGGACGGCGGTGTTGGAGCCGCCGGCGGCCGGCGAGGGGATGATCTCGGCGCCCCACATGCGGAGCAGTTCGCGCCGTTCCTCGCTGGTGTTCTCGGGCATCACGCAGACCATCCGGTAGCCCTTGAGCTTGGCGGCCATGGCGAGCGAGATGCCGGTGTTGCCGCTGGTGGGTTCCAGGATGGTGCAGCCGGGGGTGAGCCGGCCGTCGGCCTCGGCGCGCTCGATCATGTGCAGCGCCGGGCGGTCCTTGATCGAGCCGGTGGGGTTGCGGTCCTCCAGCTTGGCCCAGAGCGTCACCTGTCCGTCGGTGTTGCCGGGGACGGCCGCGGACAGCCGCGGCAGGCGGACCAGCGGGGTGTTGCCGACGGCTTCGAGCGGGCTGTCGTAACGCAAGGGAGGCCTCCGGCCACGGCGGTGAGGGTGCGGAAGGGCGCCCTCCCGCCCCCCGCGGGGGGGGGGGGCGGGCGGGAGGTGCCCGGGCACCCCGGGCCCCCGCGGGGAGGATTGTGACGCAGTGGCCCGCGGGGAGGCG